>NZ_JBEXLC010000098.1:0-34060 GCF_040609795.1 Nocardia sp. NPDC004604 | reverse complement strand
TTGAACCACTTCACACTGCCTTGAGTCATTGCTTAATTCATTCTTTTCTGTAGATGAGCCAAGCGGATCACGTCGATAAGCCTGATCTCACCGGATAACCATCCCATGGATATACGGCAGAAAACGCAAAATGTGAGCCAACCGACCCTCAGCGCCCGGTACGGACACTGACTGCCGTGTCCTGTCGGGTGACTGATCTGACGCCACTGCCGATCCGAGCGAGCAGACCGCCGGTGGTCGAGCGCCCATCCGCGTGAGTGATATCGCGGCCGAAGTCTACGGATCGCGGGCGACCATGCGGGCCTGCCGATGCCAAATCCGTGCAACCTCATTACGTCCCCCAGGTCTATCTCCGGGCCTCGGCAAAAGCTGCCGGGCAGGTCTCCGCCGCCGGGGCGCCACCGGCCGGATTTCGAAGAGCGTCGACAACATCCGAAATCGTCACTGTCGGGGTTTTGGAGGCCGATACGCGGCCTGGCACAGCCGATCCAGTGGGACGAGTTCGCCGCGTCGGGCCGTGATCATTGCCGGGCGTGGCGAGGTCGGGATTAGGCGAGGACGCTGAAGGCGTAGTGCCGAATTCGTTCCAGGAGCAATGTGATGGCACCCGACAGGCCTTTGGGATCGATCCGGAAGAATTCGAACGCGCGTTGCGGGAGGTGGGGATCGAATTCCGTGACCTCCTCGGAAAGGCCGGTGAGTACATCGATCGCACAAGCGTAAGTACGCTGGTGTCGCTGCTGGGTCAGTTTGTTCAGCCAGAGCGCATGCGGCCACCGAAACCGGAGGGCGAGACCACCGGCGAGACCGGCAGTGGAGTGTGGGTCATCTACAGCATCGATGATGCCAGCGAGGCTAGGGTCGAGCAGGTTTTTCCGAGCGAGCTCGAGACCTTGCGTGCGCAGGCGACAATACCGACGAACGCCCTCGCGCGCGGTTCCTGCCCTACGGTGCCAGAGCTGCTGAATGAATTCGGCGGCCGCACCGAAGGTCCACGGTCCGCCGTCCGGCGTCGAGAATCCGTCGGCATCGAATTGTTCGGCGAGTTTGGCCAGCTCCGATCCCTGGTCATTCGCGTTCCACTCGGCGAGTCGACGCACCCCGGTGATCCGCACTGCCTACCCACGTCGGAACCGATCGATCCCCACCACTCGTCGCGTCACGTTCCGATCCTAAACTGACTGTCGCGCACAGGGTTTCGAACGGTATCGGTTGGCTCAGGGCTGATCGGCTTCCACCCGTCGCGACTTTCCCTGATGCTTCCGGCCAGGCTGCGCGGGAGGTGGTGGCCGGTGTCGCGCAGGAGAATTCGGCGTGTCGGGTCGACTCCTGGTCGTGGGACGGCTGATCCGCACGCTGGCGGCGGCGTCACGGGGGACGACTGATAACGTCGGATGGGAATGGCGATCGGATGCTCCTTTGAAGGCAGGTCGGTGTATTTCCTCACACGAATTGCACGCTCGGGCGTCGTAATGCTGTATGTGGCAATAGGACTGGTCGCAGCGCATGCCACGGCGGCTGTCGCGTCCGGCGGCGACCGGGATCCGGTGCTGGTGATCGGGGGGATCGCCGCGGACCAGGGGGCGCTGGAAAGTTTTCGGGCATGGCTCGGTCCGCAGCCTTTTCGATGGTGCTGCTCGGGAATCCCAGTGGGACAGAGACGATCTCGGAGTCGGCGCAGGCGGTGGCCGACAAGGTTGCCGACATCCGGCAGCAGACCGGCGCTCGGCGGGTGGATCTCGTCGGTCACTCAATGGGTGGTCTTGCGCAACGTGACTACGTGAAGTTCCTCGGCGGACTCGATTCGGTCGGAAGCTATATCGATTACGGCACCCCGGAACAAGGCGATGATCTCTCGTCGGTGTGCGCTGGGGTGTCACCGGGCTGTCGGGATATGATCCCGGGCTCTCCGTTTCTGACCCGGCTCAACGCGGATCCGGCGGTGCCGCCGGGCCTGACCGCCTATCACCTCTTCTCCGAAAGCGCAGGGGCAGAGAAAAATCCGCTGCCCGGTGCAACCAATGCCAGCATCCGGTCGTTCTGCCCTGGCCGTATGGTCTCCCACGCCGATGAGCCTGTCGCCAGCGCACTGCGACAGCTGATCGACTCCGCCCTGCGCGGCGCGCCACTCGCCACCAACTGCTCGTAGGCGACCGTGATCTCTACGGCGTGTGGCGCGTGGTGGAGGCGCGGCGGAATTCCTTGCAGTCGTAGTAGCGGGTGACCGTGCCGCCAAGGAGCAGGCCGCTGCACAGGACGAGGAGCGTCATCCAGATGGCGCGGTTCAGGGGTACTTGGCGGCGGTCGCGGTGCTCGTCGGCGGGTTGCTCGTCTGGGCGGCTGCTCAGCCGCACGCGGTTTCCAAGGGTGAAGACGACACCGCCGCACCCGTCACGGCGACGCTCACCCCGGTGCAGGCGACTGCGCACTTCCCGGCGGCAGAGATTGCCAAGTTCCGCACCATCACACAGGACACGCTGGCCAAAGGTGCAAGCCGGCAAATAAGGCGAGGCGAAGGCCCGGATCAAGGACCTCGAAACCGCCTGGGATCAGGACCAGGCAACCCTACAGCCCCTCGACGGATCCGCGTGGAATCTCCTCGACGGTCAGATCGACAGCGCGCTTGTTTTCCGAACATCTGGCCACTGAACCTCGCCTTGTCGGGCGTACCTCGGGGCGGTGCGGACCGAGTTCACGAAAGCGGAAAGGCACGGTCGAAACCGCGGTGAGCGACTGACGTTTCCGCGGTGACACTGTCAGGATCTGACGAAATCGGCCGTGCGGCTGATCCTTCCGGCCTTCGGTATCGGCCGCGCCGATTTCCCGGCGTTCAATTCCCAGCAGGTCGCAGCCGCGGCCACCGGATGATTCCGCTGGAAGGAAACGACAATGACCGAGTATGTGACGCTCGAACACGGACAGCTCGCCTGCGATGTGGTCGGTGACGGACCGCTCGTGGTGCTGTCGCACGGCATGGGTACTGTGCGGCACGACTTCCGCCACCTCGTCGGCCCCCCTGGCCGCCGTGGGCTATCGGGTGGTCAACGTGGACATGCGCGGGCACGGCGAATCGAGCCCCGACTGGCCGTCGGTGACCGGGAAAGCTGCTATCAGCCGTACCGATGTAGCGGAGGACCTGCTGGGGGTCATCCGGCACTTCGGCGGCCCGGCGGTGATCGTCGGACACTCGCTCTCGGGCGGCTCGGCGACGATCGCCGCGGCGCAGGCCCCGGAGTTGGTGACCGCGATCGTTGAGATCGCCCCCTTCACCCTCACCCAGAGCATGCACGCCGGAGCCCTGTTCACCAGCCGCCGATACCGCCGCGGCATGGTCCGCCTCGCGCTCACCTCGATGATGAATTCGCTGCCCTGGTGGCGGCGGTATCTGGACATTGCCTATCCGACCAAACCCGCCGACTACGACCGATACCTCGCCGGCCTCGAGAACATCCTGCGGCACCCCGAGCGCTGGGCGGAATTCATGAAAACCGGACAGACCACCCCTGCGGACGCACAGGCCCGGTTGGCGGACGTCCGCTGCCCGGCGCTGGTGATCATGGGTTCGGCGGACCCGGATTTCGCCGATCCCGAGGCCGAGGCGAATGCGATCGTGGCCGCTATGCCGGACGGTGTGGGCCGGGTCGTAATGGTCGACAACGGTGGACACTATCCGCACGCCCAGTTCTCGGATCGTGTTGCCGCAGTCATCATCCCGTTCCTCGACCAGCACGCGGAGCGCGGCGAGAGGGTCGGCGTCGGGCGTGCCGGCTGATGTGGGTGCCCGGGCGGGTTTCCCGAGCGCGATTGGGCGCGGCGATATTCCCGCCGCGTGCGGCGATGCGGGAGCCCGACTGCCGTCACGGTCACGCACTGATCGTGGCGGCCACCCGTCCCGACTGCGATGATGGCGGAATGCCCGCGCCGCGCACCATCGTTTTCGTCGCCTACGAGGGCATGCAGCTGGTCGAATTGGCCGGGCCGATGGATGTTTTCGGATTCGTCAACGCGGTCGCCGAGAAGACGAGGTACCGGCTCGTGACGGCCTCGCCGCAGGGCCGGTCGATCAAGGCCGACGGCGGTCTGACCATCGCGGTCGAACACTCGCTGCATGACCTGGCCACCTCTGCTGACGAGATCGACACCCTGATGGTTGTCGGCGGCTGGATCTCCGGGCCGGTATCCGCGGAAGTGGTCCGCGAATTACCCGCGCTGGCCCGAAAATCCCGCCGAGTGACCTCGGTGTGCTCCGGCGCGCTGCTGCTCGCCGCCGCCGGCCTGCTCGACGGCTACCGAGCCACCACCCACTGGGGTACAACCGATCGACTGTCCCGCACCTACCCTCGCGTCACCGTCGAGCCCGACCGCATCTACGTCCACGATCGCAACCGCTGGACCTCCGCGGGCGTCTCCGCCGGCATCGACCTCGCCCTGGCCCTCGTCGAGGACGATCACGGCCGCGAAATGGCCCAGCAGATCGCCCGCGCCTTCGTCGTCTTCACCCGCCGCTCCGGCGGCCAAGCCCAAGTCAGTGCCCAACTACGCGCCCAGCCCGCCCGCACTCCCGCCATCCGCGCCGTCCAACAGTGGCTACCCGACCACCTCGACGACGACCTGGCAGTCTCCGCTCTCGCTCAGCGCGCCGGCATGAGCGAACGACACTTCGCCCGCGCCTTCCGCGACGAAACCGGAACCACCCCGGCCGCATTCGTAGAAGACCTCCGCATCGAAGCAGCCCGCCGTCTACTGGAATCCACCGAACTCACCATCACCGCCATCGCCCGCGCGGTCGGCTACCGCCACGGCGAAACCCTCCACCGAGTCTTCACCCGCCGCCTCTCCACCACCCCCGAGCGCTACCGCCAGCACTTCACCACTGGCGCGAGCCTGCACTGAGCACAGTGTTCGTCCGGCGGCGGAATCGAAACCATGTCCCGATATGATCGGAGCCATGCCCCGCCCGAAGCAGCGAAACCCTTTGGGCCGGGCCATCACCTCGGAAACCGTCTTCGTATTTCCGGGGCAAGGATCCCAGTGGCCCGGCATGGCACTCGACTTGCTCGGCACCGATCCTGCGTGATCCCAAGGCCGCAGAGATGGTCGAGGCTATCGACTACGACTTCGCCAGGTTCGACGGCGGGCGCGGCCCGTGATGGCGACGCCGGCGCGGTGAATCCATGTAGCTGCATGGAATGCATTGTCGGGCTGTGTGTTTGCGCTCGATGCTCCGACGTCCGCGGTTATTGCGGCCGTGCCGCAGCTTCTGGGATGAGGTGCAGCAGGGCGCGAGCAGCGGCCGGCGTGAGGTCGGGGGATCTTTCAGGACGATGACTTCGAGTTCCGTTGAGCTCGCGTTGTCGTGCGATTGGTGTGGGTAGGTCGACTGGGCGGTCTCGACCGAGGAGTCGAGCGGGTAAGCGTTGTATATGAAGCCACCTTCTAATTGGTGTGGCGAGCGGGGCAGCATCCAAGGAAGGGTCTTGACGATATCGGTAGGGCTGGCACGATATTCGTGATCTGACGGTCTACGATCCATCGGGCCGACCTGTCGGCTTCTCAGGATTCTCTCAGCTGAACCCGTATTGAACCCCCACAGGCCACTACCTGGGATTCTGTGTTGATTAGACTCAAAAAGTCACCCGCCATCCTGCATAACCGCAGGTAGAGCAGGTGACGTGACGTACTGTCTGTGTCCGGAGGGGGAGCTGACCCATATCCCCAACCTGGTGTATGTCGCTGACCTGCGACTTCCTTGACGCCGATAGTGCTGCTGGGGCTCGACCGGATTGGCCGCCCCGCAGTCACGCGATGACGGCGGGGGTAGCCGGCCTCGCGCGCCGGTGCTCGTTGACTTCCGTCAGGATGAACTCAGGTGCGACGGGGCGACCAGGGACTGTGGTTGGTGCCCAACCGGTCTCGATCCAGAGACGCGGTAACCGGTAGGCCCGCAGCAGGTTTAGTCGATCACCTGGTTCGCAGCGTTTCACTGACGATGAGCGTTCAGGAGACTCTCGCTCAGATCGTGGAAGCGAGCGGTGATCGGTTGCAGGCGTTGATCGGACCGGCCGGGGCCGGGAAGTCTACGTTGATGTCGCTGCTCATCCGACCCGGCCTGGCCGGGACGCTGGGTTCGTTGACAGCTGAATTCGTCACGGCCGCAATCTTTCTGGATGTGACGAGCACCATCGAGTCGGTGCTCTTGGAGCTGCGGAACCAACTCGGCGCACGATTCGGCGCGGAATTCGTGGCGGTGCAGCAGGCCGTGCAGGCGGAGCTGACCGACCGCGAGCGGTTCAGCGCCTTCGAGATCGAGATCGTGCGACCCCTGCATCGGATGCGGAAGGCGGGCAGCCGTATCCGCATCCTGATCGACGGCCTCGACCAGCCGGAGGAGGGATGCCGTAGCAGCGTTGTCGCCGCTGTCGCGACCCTCACTACCGATGAGCGATTGGGCCACGTTCGGGTGATTGTCGGTGTCAGGTCCGGCACCGATGTCGTAGATCATCCAGATATCGCGCATGCTCGGCGTGTCCACCTGCATCCGCCTACCGCACGGGAGGTGCTGGGGGAGTTGGCTGTCGCCGAAGGCGGTATCCCGGAGGGGCTCGATCGGACCTTGCACGAACTACCCGATGATGTGCGCGGCGGCTGGCTGATGCCGAGGTTGATCACCGAAATCGATTGGCGAGCCGACAGTCTCGATGGCACGGATTTGAATGCGCTAGTGGCGAGAAGGTTCAGCACAACCCGCGAGCGTCCCATGCATGCCATCACCGCGCCGCCCGTCGGCGCCCTGCTCGCGGCGGTCGGCGTCGGTCCGACCGCGCCCCTGCGCCTGATCCACGAAGCCCTGCATCGGCTCGGACATCCGGTGTCGTTGCCGCAGTTGCGTGATGTGGTGGTCGACCTCGGTGTGCTCGTCGCACGTGGCCATCCCGGTCAAGACATCGAACGAGTTGGGCTCTCGCATGCGGCGTTCACCAGCCCGCTGCGACAGATTGTCTGCGCGCAATGGCCGACCGCGCTGTTGGACGCGCATACCGCACTCGCTGCCGCGTTCGACACCGCAACCGGCCCGGATATCGATGTCTATGCGCACACCGCGGCGCCACGGCACTATCTGGCCAGCGAAAACTCCACTCGCGCACTGGCATTCCTCGACGGGGCGGATGCAAAGCGGCGTCCGATCGATAATCGAGCGTCCTGGGCAAACTGGTTGATGGCCTTCCAAGACGCACTGCCGCCGGACCACCCTGATCTGCTGGCCGCCCGCGCCCGCTTCGCACGATGGGGTTTTGAACGCCGACCAGGCGGATAGGGCGGCACATTCGTCAGTGACGCCAGCGCTGCACTGCCTCAACGTGGACGGGACGGCCCTGTTAGGGCCTCGCGATCGGCGTGATCTCGCTCCTCGGGGGGAAGCAACGCCAGGATGTCCTTGCGAGAGTTGATCATCAGCTTGGACAGAATCGCGGCGATCTGTGAGTCGACGGTGCGTGCGGAGGTTCTGCGGCGTGTGGCGATCGTGGTGTTGGTCAGCCCGGCGGCCGCCAGCACCGCGACCTGCTGCTCCGCGCCTGTCAATTCGTCCCATCCGGCCGAGCCACCGTGTTCGATGTCCATCCGGGCAGCGGGCCGAATGTTTACCGTCACATGCTCTTCGACGAGCAGGGCCACGTCGGATATCTGCTCTCCTTCCCGGTGCGCGGATTCGAACGCCTTGTGCCCCAGGATCTCTCGTGCGACCTCGATCGCCTCGACTGTCATCTGCTCAAAAGGCCCCAGATTCGACAGGTCGATGCCCACCTGCTGTCGCAATGCCGCAGTTCCACCCGCCATCCGCGCGATCACGCGCGCCCGCTGCACGGTTTGGTCCCGGGTGACCTCGTCCGTCTGGTCGGTGATCATCCGCGCCAGGATCCATGCCCGAATCTCCACGCCCCACACGGAGCCCCATTGGTCCCGCATCGGAATCTGAAATGCCAGCCCCGCATCGCACAGGGCCAGGGCTTCATTCGCGTCACCGTGCGCGGCCGCCGCGATCGCGCAGGCGAGCCGGGCCCACGAAATCGCCCACTGTGCTCCCGCGGCCACGCTGCAGTCCAGATGTCGACGGGTCCGGCTCAACGCCTGCTCCGCGGTTCCGTGGAAGGCCGCCGACAACGCTTCGAACAGTCCGGCCATGGAGGCCCCGCCGAAATCTCCTTCGGCTGCGAACTTGGCGCGGGCCCGGGCCAGCAGCACCGTGGCTCTGGGATCGCCGTGCACCAAGAGCAACAGACTGCCCGCGAGGTATTCGACAGAGGGCGGCAGACCGAGATCCGCGCACGGATCGTCGCTCCACCGAACTCCTTCCGTCGGCACGACGCAGACGGCGACACACTCCTCCAGCAGTCGTTCGGCGTCCTCCGGTAGTCCTTGACATAGACTGATCCACCCGATCAGCGCACGTGCCCTCACCTCGAGATCGGTTGGGCAGCAACCCTGTTGGACGGCGGCGGCCAGGCTGCTTTCGGCCAATCTTCGTGATTCCCGCAGCGAGCCGCGAATGAAGGGAACCCGCGAGGCGATGAGGCCGGCCGCGATCTCGGCACCGATCACCGCCTCGTCGGGATGACTCATGCTGCCACTGACAGCAATCGCGACGTTGTCCCAACTGGCGCGGGTCCTCGCCAGCAGTTCTTGCTCGCGGGGGCTGACCCAACCGGTGCACAGCGCGGCTACTTCGTCGCGATAGTAACGGCGGTGGCGTTCGGTGAGCAGGCGGTATTCGCTCTCGCTCCGCTCCATCAGCCGTTCGTGCGCGAACACCCGAAAGCTTTCCAACAGCGAGTACCTGGCGGTTTCGGCGCCGACGTGAAGAGCGACCAGCGAACGATCGACCAGCTGTTCCAGCAGAGCTTCGATCTCACGCGCGACCAAGCCGTCCGGTTCGGTGTCGGCGCAGACCGCTTTGATCGTTTCGAGGCTGACACCAGCATCGAGGACGGCGGCCCCGGCGATGTCGGTGTCATCGGGATTTATGTCATATCCCGCGGCGAAGACCGACATCCGTTCGAAGAGCAAGCGCTCCTTGCGGCTGCACAGCTCGAACGACCAGCCGATGACCGTGCTGATGTCTCGGTGCCGCTCATCGCGTCCGACACGGAATCCCGGCGACCACCGCAACCTGCGATCGGCATGGAAAGTGTCCAGGTCACGCAGGATCATCGACACCGTCTGATACCGAAGGCGAGCGGCGGCCAATCGGATGTGCAGCGGATAATAGTGCATGTGGCGGCAGATCGGCTCGACCAATTCCGCTTCGGCCGCGGACACCGGACGACCTGCCAGCTCGGCGCGCTGCTGGAATAGTGCCACTGCCTGGCCTCGCGACAGCGGAGGGATCGTCACGACCTGCTCGTCGACCCATCCGATCGCGGTCCTACTGGTGGCCAGCACCACCAACCCCGGTATGGCGTCGAGTAGTTCGGCGACCACCTCGCCGACCGCATCGAGCACGTGCTCGCAATTGTCCAGCACCAACACCGTGGGCCGCACCCGACCAAACTTATGGGTGCGGCCGATGGTGTCGATCAATACCTGCCGTCGAGTCCTACCGGAGAAGTCGCTATCGATCATCGCGGTGACGATCTCGTCCTCGACCGTGTTCGCATCGGCGTTCGGGCGCAGCCTGGCCAGATGCACCCAATGCACCTGCAGCCGACGGGCTTTGCGCAGCCGCGTTGTCACCGCCGCGGCGAGACGAGTCTTTCCGACACCACCCGGCCCGACCAGAGTTACCATTCGGGCGGCATTCGCCAGCACCGCGGCGATGCGCTCGAGTTCACGTTTCCGTCCCACGAACCCGTCGTTGGTCGTCGGTATACCGACGTCGAACAAATCAGGTTCCAGCGACATGTCGGGAAATCTTAATGGCTTCTTGGAGTGTCGTCCCGGTGACTTCGAGTAACGGGTCCAATCCGCCCCTGTCGGCAGATCCCCGACGGACCTCCTGATGCTCCTGAGCCACCTGTTCGCTAACCTGTGGCTCCAAGTTGCCCAGAACATCGGAAGGGAACCGGGTTGCTCGCAGCGCATTTCGACGCGATATGTGGTCGAGTCGCTCAGCTATCAGCTGACGATGTCCGATCCAAGGCAGCCATCGGCTCTGGGAATCCTTCCACGATGTGACGTGGATCGAGACTGTTCAACGCCAAACCACCGGCCCCGGCCCACCGCACAGACGATCCGAGAGTTGTGTCCGGGCCGCGCCAGTGTTATTTTCCGCGCGGTCCGTCCGGCGCGGCCCTCGATCAATGTGCAGAGGTGGGGGCCGCCGGTCCACGGGTGATTCTCGTGCACGGCGTCCAAGCCGCCGCGCCAACATGGTTCGCACAGCAGCCGCTGGCGGACCACATGCGACTCGAGGTCGTCGTACGACCCGATCACCGTGATGGCGCACTGTTTCGTGGCGGAGACTATCTGCGCGACGCCGATGAGCTGATCGGCTTACTCGCCGGTGAACCGGCGCATCTGGTCGGTTCCGGCTACGGGTCGCTCAGTTGTGTGGTGGCCGCGGCCGAGAGACCGCACGGAGTCGAATCACTGACGTTGATCGAACCGACCTACATCGGGGTGCTGCCCCATCCGGCGATCCTGGACATGTGCTAGCGCTGGTAGCGAAAACGCCGGCAGGATCTGGCTGAATTCGCCGCCGGATTCGGCAGATTGGCGGGGCTGTCGACCGGTACCGAATTCACCGCCGAACACTGGGAGGCTGTCGAGAGACTGCGCGAGTGCCGGCCACCCTGGGACGCCCGCTTGCCACTGGAAGCCATTGCCCAGTGGGGCATTCCGACCCAGGTGTATTCCGGTGGCCATTCCCCTGTCCTGACTGCGGTCGCCGCCACGGTCGCTGCCGGTGCCGATGGTGAGCACGTCGAACTGGTGGGTAGAGAACACCGGCGGCAGCGGCTCGGTCGCGCTCTACGCGATCCAGATGGCCAAGAAGGCCGGTGCCCTCGTCATCGCCACGGCCGGCCGCTTGGATAACCAAGACGCGGCGATGGCCGCGGGCGCCGACCTGGTTCTCGATGATCGTCGAGACGATACTCTCGACCGGATTCTGGAGCTGGCACCGCTCGGGGCCGACCGTATCGTGGACGCCGCGTTCGGCACGAACCTACTGGTCACCAGCAGGGTCGTCGCGCAGGGAGGCGCCATCACCGGCTATGCCTCAGGCGCACGGGCCGGTGCCGGTCAGCTGGACTTTTCACGTCGGGGGGCGAAGGTGTAGCTGAAAGAGATCAGGAAATCGATGACGAGGACGATGCCCCACGGGCCCAACACCATCCACAGCGGTGCGGTGCGCGCGGTGTCGCCGACCAGCAGGGTGAAGACGGCGAGAACTCCGCCCGCGACGACGTAGGCCGCCAGGTGCCGGAACCATTGGGACCGTTCACGAGCGGCATGGGCGCGTCCGGTCTTGGGAGGCCGTTCCGGGCGCGGACCTCCGGCGAACCGGTAGGCGAAGCGCTGGTCTGCCCAGTCGATCATCTGCGGTCCGAAGGCCACGGACACGCCGATATAGATCGCGGCGAGCCCGTGTGCTGTACCTGCCTGCCCGCCGGTGCGCAGGTCGATCACCGACACCGCCAGCAGCACCACGTCGACCAGCGGCACGCAAGCCAGCAGGATCGTGCTCAGCTGCCGCGCCGAGGTCAAGTACCGGACTGCGAGGCCGAGCAGCAGCAGCGCCCAGAACCCGATCTCACACCCGATGATCACCGCAATCATGGCATCCCCTTTTTCACACGGTCGTGTTGAAATAAAATAGCACGACCGTGTGAAAATAGCCTCGTGCCCAAGATCGTGGATCACGGCGAACGCCGCACCGAACTTGCCGAAGCCGTCTGCCGGGTGATCGCGCGCGACGGAGTGCAGGAGGTGTCGGTGCGCACGGTGGCCGCGGAGGCGGGGTGGTCCACCGGCACGCTGCGGTACTACTTCACCAGCCGCGCTGAACTGCTGGCCTCGGCGTGCGCACTGGTCATCGAGCGCGTCAGCGCGCGGATCGGCGAACTTCGGCAGACCGGAGACATCCGCTGGACGGTCCGCGCGGCGCTGTTGGAGACCATGCCCCTGGATGAACGCCGCCGCACAGAGGAAACCGTTGCCTTCTCGTTCCTGGCGCTCGGCCTGGGCGATCCGGCGCTGGCGGCGGTCCAGCGCACGCATTTCGAAGCGATGTACCGCCTCTGCCGGTCCCTGATCGACGCCCTCGGTGACCTGAATCTCCTGGCGGACAACGCAATTCCTCGTGAGGCTGCGGCTCGGCGGCTCCATGCCGTCGTCGACGGCCTCGCCCTGCAGGGACTCGCGAGGCATCTCGATCCGAAAGAGATGACCGCACAGCTCGACTCATATCTGAACGACCTGATCGTCCCTGAAAATTGAGCATGCCGCGCGGCCGTGCGTCGCCATAACTTCCAGACCGCTCCATGGTCGTGCGCCCGGCCCTGACCCTCACAGGCGCACGATCATGGACTTGCGTGACCGGCCCCCGCCCATGCAGCGTCGCTGATCCGTTTCGGCCGGTCTCTGGGTCCACGGCCAGCCACACCCTCACGAACAACAGTCCCGGTGAATTCGGTATTCACCGATATGCGGATTCTTGTCCCTGGCGGCCATCACGGTTGGCAAATGACACTCGCAGGCGCTCGGTCCGTCATCGTAACTGGGACGCCCGCCGACGGGATTCACGAGTGGCGCGTTCGCGTTCCGCCGACGGTAGTAGCGCCAGGATGTCCCGGCGAGAGTTGATCGCGAATTTGGACAGGACCGAAGCGAGTTGCCCATCGACCGTGCGGGTCGAGGTGCCGCGGCGCGTGGCGATCATGGCGTTGGTTAGGCCGGTGGCCGCCAGCACCGCGACTTCCTGCTCGGCGCCGGTCAATTCCCTCCACACAGGGTGCTCGAGCTCGGTGGACGGCCAGCCTGTGGGCAGCTTCTGCGGCGCCACCAAACTGTCGGCGAGCACGACAACGGTCGGCATCTGCTCTCCCCGACGAGCCATGGCGTCGAACGCCTTGTCTCCCAGGACTTTCCGAGCGATGTCGATCGCATGGCGCGTCCTGGCGGCGAAGGGCTTCAGATTCACGATGTCGAGTCCGATCTGCCTGCGCACCGGCTCGATGCTGCCCGACACCTGGGCGATGTCGCTCGCCCATCGCACAACGTGGTCTGTCACCGAGTCAGTGCCCGAGCTGCTGATGAGCTCGGCGAGAGCCCAGGACCGAATGTGTATGCCCCACACACAGCACCATTGATCCCGCATAGGAATCTGTTGCGCCAGACCCGCATTGCACAGCGCCACGGCCTCAGTTGGGTTGCCATGCTCCGACAGCGCGATCGCACGGGCGAATTGGGCATGGGAGGTTGCCCATTGGGCGCCCGCTGCCGCGGTACCGGCCAGGTGCTCCCCGGTCACACGCAGGGCTTGGTCCGGGGTCCCATAGAAGCAGGCTGCCAACGCCTCGAACAGGCCCGCCATCCCGACGCCACCCAGATGGCCTGCCGCGGTGAACTTGGTTCGGGCGCGAGCCAACAGCGCAATGGCTGCCGGGTCGCCATCGGCCAGCAACAATTTGCTGCCCCACAGGTAGTCCACTTCGGGTGGCAATCCGAGATCAACGGTCGGGTTCGCACGCCAATCTGCATGTGCCGCTGCTCCGAGGCACGCGTCGATGCACCGCGCCAACAGCATTTCGGCCTCGTCGGGGAGTCCCTGGCACACGCTGAGCCATCCGATCCACGCGTGCGTCGATATCTCCAGCTCGGTGGGGCAGCGTCCGTGCTCGAGGGCCGCGGCCAGGCTGCGTTCGGCCAATCTGCGGAATTCACGCAGGGAACCACGCAAGAAGGGCAGCCGGGACGCGATGAGATCGACCGCCATTTCCGCCCCGATCACCACCTCGTCGGGGTCAAAGGTGCTGCTACTGATCGCAGTCGCGATGTTGTCCCATTCCGCGCGGGCCCGAGCCAGGAGTTCCTGCTCGTCGGAGGTGACCCAGCCGGTGCACAGAACCGCTACGTACTCGCGATAGTGGTGACGGTGGCGGGCGGCGAGCAGGCGGTGTTCGGCCTCGCTGCGTTCCCGCAGGCGGTCGTGGGCGAACATACGGAAGCTCTCGAGCAGCGAATACCGCACGATTTCGGGGCCGACATGCAGCAAGACCAGAGAACGGTCGACCAATTGCTCGAGCAGGGCCTCGATTTCGTGTGCAACCAAGCCATCGAGATCCGCACCTGCGCATACGATCTGGATCGTTTCGAGGTCGGCACCGATATCGAAGATGACGGTTTCTCGATCGGTCTCGGCGTCGTCGGGATGGATGTCGTATCCGGCCGCGAAGACCGACAGGCGTTCGAACAGCAGCCGTTCCTTCGGGCCGCACAACTCGTATGACCAGCCGATGACGGTGCCGATATCGCGGTGCCGTTCATCGAGGCCGGCCCGGAATGCCGGTGACCAGCGCAGCCGTCGATCATCCAGGGTTTCGCCGTCGAGGTCACTCAGGATCGCCGGAAGCGGCTGGTAGCGCAGTCTGGCGGCGGCGAGTCGGATATGAAATGGGTAAAAGTGCAAATGCTGGCAGATCTGCTCCACCAAGCCCGCATCGGCGGCGGGTATGGGACGACCGGTGAGTTCGGCGCGCTGCCGGAACAACGCGACGGCCTGATCGCGGGCCAACGGCGGGATTGTGACGATTTGCTCCTCTACCCAGCCGATCGCCGTCCTGCTGGTGGCCAGGATGATCAATCCTGGTATCGCGGCAAGTAATTCAGCGATCACTTGGCCGACCCCATCCAACACGTGCTCACAGTTGTCCAGCACCAGGATCGTGGGCAACACCCGTCCGGCCGCATCGGTACGGCGCAATTTGTCGACCAGCGCCTGGACCCCGGACCTGCTCGAGAAGTCGCCGTCGTGAATGGCGGTGACCATCTCCTCCTCGACCGCGCAGGCCGTGGCGTGCTGAGGCAGCTTGGCCAGGTGTACCCACGGCACCGGCGGATGGCCGGACCGACGCAACCCCGCGGTCACCGCCGAGGCGAGACGTGTCTTCCCGATGCCTCCCGGCCCGACCAATGTGACCATCCGGGCGGAGTCCGACAGCACGGCAGAAATGCGCTCGAGCTCTCGTTCGCGCCCGACGAGCCCTTCGTCGCCTATCGGTATACCGACGTTGTTCATCGGCGTACCTACCTCGGACAAATTCGGACCAGCGACATGGTCGCAGAGCCTAGTGGTTTGTTCGCACTTCGTCCCCTTGACGTCGATGAACGCACGATTCGGTCACCCAATCAGCAAGTACCGAAGTATCGCTGCTGCCGCGCCATCGAGAAGCTATGGCACGACCGGGGATGACCACGCCAGGCGGGCGCCAGCGCCGCCCGAACACAGCCGGCAACCGGAATCCAGCGCCGACGCATCCACGGGGCGATCGACCTGACCACGGGCGCGAACACGCCCCGAGGTTGCCTGTGCGTCAAGACCGTTCAGGCCGGCGCACCCGACGCGCACGCCGCACGCCAGGACGCCGTCACTGTCCGGAAGGCCGGCGAGACAGCCTTGCGCAGGCGGCTCGAACAGGCCACCGACCTGCCGTCCCGCTATGAACCGGCGACCTTGGCTGCACTCGTTCACACGATCTCGGACGGCATCGCCGTCCAGGCCGCCGCCGGGCGCAACCGCGACGAGCTGTGGCAGCTCGCCAACTTGGCGCTGCGGGCCCTCCTCGACGAAGGCGCGTAGACCAACTCCGCGACGAGATCGGGTCACCCTACGTGGGCATCGGCGTTACTGAGCGCCCTGCGTACCTCGGCTGCTGTACCGCACTGCAGAGCATGGGTTGCGAGGCGGATGCAGACCGATAGGTCTAGTTGGCGTATTGCCGCCTTGATCGTGGGGATGCTGCGCGGCGCCACGCTCAGCTCGGTGACACCAAGACCAAGCAGGATCGGGACTGCGGCCGGGTCCGCGGCGACCTCGCCGCACACGGCGACACGGGCGTTGCCGGCACCACGGCACACCATGTCGATCAGTCGCAGCACACCAGGGTCGAGAGGGTCGGCGAGGGCAGCGACCGCGTCGTTGCCACGTTCGGCAGCGAGCGCGTATTGGGTCAGATCATTGGTGCCGATACTGAAGAAGTCGACGTGGTCGGCGAACGCCGCGGTCTTGGCCGCGGTCGCTGGAACCTCCACCATGATCCCCACTTCGAGGTTTGCCGCCTGGGGCACGGTGTCGGCCAACAGTTTTCGTACCGCCTGTAGTTCCGTCAGGTCGGTGACCATCGGCAGCAGCACACTCACTGGATGGTCGGCCGCGACTCGGCCGATCGCGGTGAGCTGGTCGCGGAGCAACTGTGGTCGCTCCAGGGTCAGCCGGATGCCACGAACGCCGAGAAACGGGTTGGCCTCGGCACGCTGAGGGACGTACGGGAGCGGTTTGTCACCACCGACGTCGAGTGTTCGCAGCACGATGCGGCGCCCCTCCAAAGCCCCTGCGATGCCCAGGTACGCGTGCTCCTGCTCGTCGATGTCGGGCGCGTGATCGCGCCCGAGAAACAGGAATTCGGTGCGGACCAGCCCGGCCAGGTCCGCACCGCTGACCTTGGCAGCCACAGCTTCCGCAACGGAAGCGATGTTCGCGGCGACATGAACCTCGACACCGTCGAGGGTCGTGGCCGGTTGGTTCGCCGTTGCGGCATCGGCCCGCAATCGCGCGCGCTGTTCGGCTGCGAGCGTCTCGAATTCAGCCAGCGTCGAACCATCCGGCGCTACCACAAGACGTCCGGTTCCACCGTCGAGCGCGACCGTGGTCCCAGCAACGACCTCGAGAACCCACGACCCCGCGCCGACCACGGCGGGAATCCCACTGGCGCGGGCCAGGATTACGCTGTGGGAGGTCGAACTATCCTGCGCCAGTATGATTCCGATGACCGACGCCGGGTCGAGATCGGCAACCTGTGCCGGGGTGAGGTCAGGCGCAATCACAACACCCACGGGGGACACCGTTTCATGCACGTCCCCAAGTAGGCTGCCCAATACCTGATCACGGACGGCCCGCAGATCGGCGGCCCGTGTCCGCTGATAGTCATCGGACAGTTGCTGAACTTCGGCTGCGGCGGCATCGAGCGCGCCGGCCCACGCCGCAGCTGCGGATGTGCCCGCGTCGATTTCGCGCCTAACGGTGTCAAGTAACTCCTCATCCTCGAGAAGGAGCAGGTGCGCCTCGAAGATCCCGGAGGCGGAACCCGCACGCCGAGAGGCAGCGGTAATCTCGATCCGCACCGTAGCCAATGCCTGTGCGAACCTTGCCCATTCGTCGTCCGGCGTGCCGGTCGGCTGCTGCGGGATGTCGAGCTCTGACGAGACTAATGGCCACGCCGGGCCGATACCGATACCGGGGGATGCGGGGAAGGGCCCGGTTGGCCCCGAAGCCGAAACAGACATCTCCGGTTCGGCTATCTCATCGAACCGTCGTGCGGCGAGTCCGATCACGCGCGCGACCGCGGCCTGCGCGTCCAAACCCGTTGCGCTGACTTCGAGTCGATGGCCGGCCAAGGCGCCCAAGGCGGCAACCCGGCTGAGGCTTGCCGCCGAGACCGGGCCGGTGCCGGTGGTGAGGTTGCGCAATCGGACCTTAGCGCGGCAGCCCCGCAATTCGGTGACGAGTCGCGCTGCCGGACGGGCATGGAGACCATGCTCGTTCTCCACAGTGAACACCGCGACCGCGGCTTCGAGGTCGTCACTCGCCCCGCCGCCGCCTTCCGACGCGGGTTCACCCCCACCGACAGGTTCGCCGGCTTCCCCTGAGTCGGTCGGACTCGGGCGGAGTTGAGTCCGCTTGCCCAGCAAGGCGTTCTCCGCTTCGGATGCGACCTCATCGAGACCCGCGCCACCGCTGGCGCACACGGAGGCGGTGATCAGTCCCTCCACGATCGGGGCGCCGCACAGCCGCACGCGGTGCGGTGCGGCGAGCAGGTCGAGCGCGAGTTCGGCCGACAGTACGGCACTGCCGAGATCCATGAGCACGAGCACGCCATCGCCGGAATCCGCCGCGGCGATGGCCTGTGCCACCGCGACCGCGTCGGTGCCGAGGGTAGTGGCGTCCAACCCTGCCGCGATCTCGATACGCACCTGCTGGTCGTGCAACATCTCCGTGGCCAATTCCACGGCGGCCCGTGCCAGCGGGAAGCTGTGGGAGACAACAACGATGCCGATCATCGCGCCGCCCGCTGGGCCGCCAGAACCAGGAGTCTCGCACTGGCCGCGCCCGGATCCGCGTGTCCCACACTGCGTTCCCCGAGGTATGAGGCGCGGCCCTTACGGGCCTGCATGGGTTTGGTCGCGTCCAGTCCCGCTGTGGCCGCTGCCACCGCGGCGTCGAGCGCCCACATCAAATCGCCTCCCGCTGTGGCGCTTTCGTAGAGAATGTCGGCCACCGGCGCGAGCGCGTCGTACATGGTCTTGTCCCCGGGCTCGGCTTTGCCCCGGGCCACGATTCCCTCGAGTCCGGCGCGGAACGCGGTGGCGAAACCCGCGATGTCGAGTTGGGCATCCGTGACAGCGGCGCACCGGAGAAAGAAGGTGCCGTACAACGGCCCACTGGCGCCGCCGACCGTCTGGATGAGCGCCATCCCGGTCCGCTTCAACGCATCCGCGGCACTGGTGGGCGGGTTCGCGTCGAGCGCGGCCACGGCCGCCGCCGTTCCACGTCGCATATTGCCGCCGTGATCGGCATCGCCGATGGCGGCATCGAGCTCGGTGAGCTGATCGACGTTCTCGTCGATCAGCGTGGCGAACTCACGAATCCACAACGTCGGATCGATCACGGTCATCTCACACTCCCCATCGCAGCGCCGGAGTCCGCACCGGCGCATCCCACAGAGTCACCATTTCCTCGTCCACCTTGGTGAGCGTCACCGAGCATCCGGCCATGTCCAGCGAGGTGACGTAGGGCCCCACCAGTGACCGTGCGATCGTCACACCGTGTCCGCGCAGGATGCGTGCGACCTCCTCGAACATCACATACAGCTCGAGCAGCGGTGTCGCGCCCATCCCGTTGAGGAAGCAGATCACGGCATCGTCGCGGGTGAACGGCAGATCCGACAAGATCGGCTCGACAAGCATCTGCGCGACCTCGCGCGCCGAGGCCGACGGCACCCGGCGACGGCCGGGCTCGCCGTGAATGCCGATGCCGATTTCGATTTCGGTGTCGCCCAATTCGAAGGTCGGCTTTCCGGCAGCGGGCACCGTGCACGATGTCAACGCCATACCCATGCTGCGGGAATTCGAGTTCACCGCGCGCGCGAGCTCGGCGATCGCCGCGAGCGGGCGGCCCTGTTCGGCGGCGGCTCCCGCGATCTTCTCCACCATGAGCGTGCCGCCGACACCGCGTCTCCCGGCGGTGTAGAGGCTGTCCTGAACCGCTACATCGTCATCGACCAGCACTGTCGATACCGCGATGCTGGTTTCGGCCGCCGCCAGTTCGGCGGCCATCTCGAAATTCATGACATCACCGGTGTAGTTCTTCACGATGTACAACACACCCGCACCGGTATCGACGGCGGTGGTCGCCGCCAAGATCTGGTCGGGCACCGGAGACGTGAAAACCTCTCCGGCGCAAGCGGCGTCGAGCATGCCGGTGCCGACGAATCCGGCATGCAGGGGCTCGTGCCCGGAGCCTCCTCCGGATACCAGACCGACCTTGCCGGGTTTCGGTTCATCGGCACGCAATACGAGCTTGTTCTTCTCGTCGACGCGCAATTCGGGATGGGCGGCGGCCATCCCGGCCAGGGCCTCGGCGACGACGTCCGAGGGATTGTTGATGAGCTTCTTCATATTTCGGTTCCTCTTCAGGCGGTGGTATCGACGGATGCGGGCGCCTCGGCGCCAGTGGCGGTGCGGACCAGGGCACCGGCGGTCAGGGCCGCGGCGGCTCCGGCGAGCAATTCCGCGGCCAGGTACACCGGTGCCTGGCTCCAGGACACATGCCTGCCCCAAAGCTGTTGCACCAGCATCGGTCCCAGCGTCCGCGCGGGGTTGATGGAGGCGCCGGTGGCCGGGGCGACCGGAATGATCGCCGCGAAGACGACGAGTCCGATCGCCAGGCCTGCGAAACCCGGTGCCGCGTTGCGATGGATGACGAGCAGCACGATCAGCACGAGGATGAAAGTGCCCACGAACTCGGCGATAAACGCTCGACCGGCGCCGACGCCCGCACCGTACGTGGCGACGCCCAGTCCGAGTTCGCTGGCTCGGTCACCCAGCACCTCGACGATGGCCAATGCGCCGATTGCGGCTCCCGCCAGTTGTGCGGCCAGATACGCGGGCACGCGCCGCCAAGGGAATTGCCCGGACAGGGCGAGCCCCAGCGTCACGGCCGGGTTGATGTGGTTGCCCGATACGTGTCCGAAGGCGTACGCGGTGCCGACGACGACCGTGCCGAATGCCAGCGAGATCATGCCGAGGTCAGCCATCGTGAACGGCGCGTTGCCGTTGACGATGAGCGTCGCCGGGACCGATCCGACGCCGATGAACACGAGGAATGCCGTGCCGAGAACTTCCGCCGCAAGCTGTTGCGGCGTACGCAGTCCATCCATGAGATTCTCCAGAGAGAGTTTCGAACTAGATTCGACATTGTCGAAAGTGTTTCGTAGAGTACGTTGATGTTGCGTACATCACAAGACCCGGAAGGGGGCTATGTGATTCAGTCCGTCGACAGGGCGGTCCGCATCCTGTTCGCATTGCAGGGTGCACGGCGGATGACCCTGTCCGAGTTGGCGGCCGAGCTCGGGTTGCCGGTGACGACCGTGCACGGCATCGTGCGCACCCTGGTCGCACACGGAGTGGTGGTGCAAGAGGGCGGCGGCGGGCGATATCGGCTCGGGCCGGCGGTCCTGCGCATGGGCAACGTCTATCTGGATACCCTCGACCTGCGGGCTCGCTCACTGACGTGGGCGCACGACCTCGCGCACCGCACCGGCCTGGCAGTGCGGGTCGGGGTGCTGCTCGGCAGCGACGTTGTAGTCATCCATCACGAGCCACGACCGGACGGCAGCCGCCAAATGCCCGAAACCGGCATCGAAATCCCCTCGCACGCCAGCGCATTGGGCAAGTCCATCCTCGCCTTCATGCCATCGGACAGCTGGCCCGCCGACCTGCACAGCATGACCGCCGAAACCATCACCGCGACACCGGCGTTGGCTGATCACCTCATCGCCGTCACGGCCACCGGGCTGGCGTTCGAGTGCGACGAAGCGGTACTGGGCGAATCCGGCATCGCCGGCGCCGTTTTCGACCGCACGGGTGTTGTCGGGTCCGTCGGAGTTGTCGTGCCGACCACCGACTGGCCCGCCGACGAGTCGGTCATCGAAGCCGTCCGCACCACCGCGCGAACCATTTCGAGAGAACTGGGATCCAGCCGATGGCCGGGGCTCGGCTGAGAACGGCCGAGTTGCCATCGGTGTCGACGGTTCCAGGGGTAGTGATCGACATCCGTGTGCTGATCAGGACCGCACTATGTCGACGACATCGTCGGCGCTGAGCCGGTAGAAAGCGTGTGCGAGCCCACGGGCGGCTCGAGGTAGCCGACCGGCGACTCACCCTATTCAAGAGTTGCCCTGGCCAGCTTGCTGGTCGAGCTCCTGCCCGACGTCAGCGCATGGGCGCATCGGTGCGGCCCAGCCGAGGCGGGGCACGGGTTTAGCTGTGGCCATGTCGCGTTCGATGCCGTGTGCTTGGTTGTCGATTTCCCCCATGGTTATTCGTCCTCCTCGACCGATGGTTGCCGTGCCGCGTCCTCCCCGAGGTCGGCCAGTGTGCCGACCGCGCCTCCCAGTTGGACCGCCAGTCGTTCCCTGCGCAGCCGCTCGAGCCGGTCCGAGGCCGCGACTAGGCCGCCCAGCCATTCGGCCGCGGTCAGTCCGAATGTCACCGGGGGAGCCTGCTGCAGCAGACTTCGCCCGGCCATGACTGTGTCTGTGTGGGTTTCGGCCAGCTGGGCGAGGAGATCGGCGCACGCGCGCAAGTCACGGTCCAGCGCGGAAAGGGCGCGTGCGGTCACGAGCATGGCGGCGGTGTCCATGACGTCTTGGCTGGTTGCGCCCAGGTGTACATATCCGGCGGCCTCCGGTGCCAGACGAGCGGTGATGAAGCCGCGCACGCCGTAGTCGGTGACGAGTCGGCTGGCCTGCGCGATGGCGGCCTGCGGGCCCACGGACCCGAACGGGATCAGCACGTCGGCGTGGGCGGCGGCGCGCTCGGCGATCTCCTCGCTGGACAGCGCGGGATGGCCGGTGGCAGTGGTGGCGTCGACGGTGAACACCACCGCCGCCATTCCCGCGGCTCGGTATCGCGCGGCCATGTCGTCCACCGTCGGAGTCCGGCCGAGTTGCCATCGGGGTCGAAGGGCTACAACGGCGATGTTCCAGTTCACGTACACGCCCGACAAACCCGTCGTTGGTCGTCGGTATACCGATGTCGAACAAACCAGGTTCCAGCGACATATCGGGAAAGCCGATGGTTTGTTCGCGTCCGACCCCCGTGACTTCGGATAACGGCGGAATGCACCTGCTATCGGTAATCGACGATCGCGCTGCTGATGCCGTCGAACTGCCTATTCGCCAAGTGTGAGCTCCGGTCGCCCTCGAGGATTGGAAGGAAATGGTCGTTCTCCCGCATTACGACGCCATGCGCAACCGAGACCTTCACGTTTCCACCATCGCAGTCGATTCGCGGCCACCATCTGCCAGGAATCCTTCGGAGGCGTGAAATGGATCGAGACTATTCATCGGAAAGCTCCCAGCGGCCATTCGCGGCACCGGGGGTCCGGGGTTTGTGCCGGGGTCGTGCTGGTGTTGTTTTCCGGACGGTTCGTCCCGTGCCGTCGATCATGGATGTGGAGCCGTGGGGTGGGGTCGGCCCGCGGGTGATTCTGGTGCATGGTGTGCAGGCCGCGGAGTCGACGTGGTTCGCGCAGCGGCCGTTGGCGGATCGGATGCGGCTCGAGGTCGTCGTGCGGCCCGATCACCGTGCGGGCGCGCTGTTTCGGGGTGGGGATTATCTGCGCGATGCCGATGAGCTGGCCGGTCTGCTCGCCGGCGAACCGGCGCACCTGGTCGGTTCCGGTTATGGTGCGCTCGCTTGTGTGGTGGCCGCGGGCCAGCGACCGCACCGGGTCGAATCGTTGACGTTGATCGAGCCGACCTGTATCGGGATGTTGGCGCATCCGGCGATCCTGGACATGTGCCAGCGCTGGTGGCGTGAACGCCCGCAGGATCTGGCCGAGTTCGCCGCGCGTTTCGGTCGGTTGGCGGGGCTGCCGACCGGTGTCGAATTCACCGCCGAGCATTGGGACGCTGTGAAGAGGCTGCGAGAGTGCCGCCCGCCCTGGGACGCGCGTCTGCCGTTGGAAGCCATCGCCCAGTGGGGCATTCCGACTCAGGTGTATTCCGGCGGTCATTCCCCCGTCCTGACCGCGGTCGCGGCCACGGTCGCCACGGGTGCCGGTGGTGAGCACGTCGAGCTGGTGGGCAGGGAGCATGCGGTCCAGACATTGGGCGCGCCGTTCAACGACCGTCTGCAGCAGCACATCGACCACGCACACCAAGCGTGAAGCTATCGAGTTTCACGCCCGGCCCTGTATGCGGATGTATTTGGGCGAGCCGGCCCTCCACAATGCATCAACGGACGCCGGAATGCGCACTGCGCAAAGCAGTATCGCCCCACGCAGCGAGTCCAGGCGCGCCTGTGCGATTCCCCGCCTGGGTGAAAGCACGCGGGCATCGGGTCGAATTCGGCTGTGCGAAACCCGAATTGGCCTCCCAATGATGGGGAGCACTGAATCGGCGGCGCTGAGCGACCGCCTAACACTCGGCTCGTGCGGACGTGAATCACGTTCCAACAGAAGGAAACCACAATGATCGAGAGCGCAACGCCAGCAATCCGCAGAGTAGCCGCCCGGAGTGAGACCAGTCAGAAAAGGGTACTAGTAGTCGGCATGGGTGTCAGCGGACTCGCTACGGCCGCGCGGCTGCGCGAGGCCGGGTGGACGCCGGTGGTCGTCGAACGCGCCTCGGGTAGACGGACGGGCGGCTACTTCGTACTGCTGTTCGGTGCGGGCCGCGCGGCCGCGCAGCGATTGGGCATCCTCGATGCGATGCACAATCGCACGACGACTACACCGACGCTCGACTTCGACCGCAACGGCCGCGCCCGCAACACCGCGCCGCTCAGCGACTTGCCGGGAGCGCCATGGATGATGCTGCGCGGCGACGCCGAGCAAGCCGCGTACTCGGCCCTGCCCGACGATGTGGAGCTTCGATTCTCGACCGTGCCGACCGCGATCGAGCAGGACGAGGAGGGGGTGACGGTTACCCTGCTCGACACGGAGACGGACACCTCGGTCACCGAGCGGTTCGACTTGGTTGTCGGCGCGGACGGATTGCGATCGACGGTGCGCGCCCTGGTGTTCGGCCCGCACTCGAAGTACCTGCGGCGACTGAATTACATGATCGCCGCCTTCGAATTCCCCGGCACCCCTTCGGGTCTCGCACCACGCCAGGGCGCGACACTGTTCGAGCCCCACCGATCAATGTGGGTGTTCCCGTTCGCCGACCACGATCCCACCATCCTGCTCACCTATCGCACCGACGACGTCGACGCCGAGTTCATCCAGCCACCCGTGGACCGCATTCGCGCCGCCTTCGGCCCCCGGCCGCTGGGCAGTATTCTCGGCGAGGCCGTCGACGCTCTGGAGTCGACCGACACGATGCTGTTCGACTCGGCGGAGCAGGTGCGCATGGATGCCTGGCATCGCGGCCGAGTGGTCCTGGTGGGGGACGCCGCGTGGTGTGTGACCTTGTACGCCGGCATGGGCGTCTCCACCGGTTTCATCGGCGCGCAGCTGTTGGGCGTCATGCTCGAGCGTCACCCCGGCGACATCACCGCCGCGTTGAGCGCCTGGGAGGGGGCGCTGCGCCCCTATATCGTTCACCTTCAGGACAAGGCCATCGACCAGCGCCGAATCTTCGTGATGGACAACCGATTCCAAATCCTGCTGCGTCGCACGGTGCCCCTGCTGACGCGGACCGCACTCGGCAGACGCATCGCCGACCGGGTGATCGACGCCGAAGACATCGTCAAGTACAAGAATGCCGATATTATCGCCGAGATTCTCCGCGAACTCCCGCCGGTCGATCGGCAAGAGCGGACGACCCTTGTCTGAACTGCCCGAACGCAGTTCAGACAAGGCCGCGCACATCCTTTACCGTGTCTCCGCGACCTTCTCGGCCAGAGGGTTGCGTGGTGTTGGGTCGACACGCTCGAACAGCATCACAATCAGCAGCCCTCCGATCACCATCAGCGTGGCCCCGATGCGGAAAGCCAGGGCATAGCCGGTCGTCACCGCGGCGTCGACGGGCAGGCCGCGGTGGAGCTGATGATCGGTGTACCGCACAGCGATTGTCACCAGAACGGCGAGGCCGAGCGCGCTGCCGATCTGTTGCATCGTGTTCTGCACTCCCGAAGCCAGCCCTGAGTCCTGGACGGTCACCCCGTGCAGAGCGGCATTAGTAGCGGCGGGCATCGTGGCCCCCGCGAATATTCCGAACACGATCATTCCTGGCAATATCCCGCTGGGATAGGACGTGGCGGTGTCGATGCCGCTCGTCAGCAGCAAACCCACGCCCGCACCGATGAAGCCGGTGGCGGCCACCGCCTTGACGCCGAAGCGGGGCGTCGTCGCGGTACCCAGGCCGATTCCGATACCGATCGCGAATCCCAGTGGAAGCCACGCCAATCCACTCCGCAGCGGCGAATAGCCCAGCACATTCTGCTCGAAGAAGGTCAGCATGAAGGTGTAGGAGATGAACGCCGACATGAAGAACAACGACGTGCCGTTGACGACCGACCTGGTCCGGTTGGCGAAGAACGTCAATGGAATCAGTGGATTGCGCACCCGATGCTCGATGACGACCGTCGAACCGAGCAGACCGATGCCCGCGACGAGCGGTAGTACCACGCGCACGGATCCCCACGGATGGTCCGCTGCCGACAGCAGCGCGAAGACGAGCGCGAACAGTCCGCCGGTCGAGGTGATCGCCCCGGTGACATCGAGCCCGAAGTCCTTCTCGCGCACCATCCGGCTCTCGGCGACGATTCGGGGCAGAATCATCAGGACCAGCACGGCGACAGGCACATTGATGTAGAAGATCCAGCGCCAGGACGCGAGGTCGGTCAGGACGCCACCGACGATGTAGCCGAGGGTTCCTCCCAGTGCCACCAGCCCGCCCCACAGGCCCAGGGCCTTGTTCCGCTCCTTCGGATCGGTGAACAGCAGCGCGATCATCCCGAGCGATGCGGGGGCGGCCACCGCCTCGGCGACCCCCTGACCGAACCGGCCCGCGACCATCATCGCCGGGGCGACGGCCGCACCGCACACGGCCGACGCCGTTGCGAACAGGACCACACCGGTCAACAGCAGCCGTCGGCGGCCGAACACGTCGCCCAGGCGCCCGCCCAACAGCAACAACCCGCCCGACATCAGCACATAGCCGTTCACGACCCACGTCAGCCCGGACGGAGTGAAGCCGAGAGACTCCTGGATCCGCGGCAGCGCGACATTCACGATGGTCATGTCGAGCAGGATCATGAACTGCAGCCCGCACAACAGAGCCAGCGCCCACCAGCGTCTCGGATCCGCGGGCGTGAGATCGGCACGCTCGACAGTCGAACCGGCGTTTGCGACGGTGGTGTCTTCCGTGGTCATGCGTGGCTCCTCACGCCGATGTTATTGCCGTCGAGGTCGGTGAACACCGCGATTCGACCCATGGGGGTAGTCCGCGGCTCCATTGTTCGGCGGGCGCCGAGTCGTTGTGCTCGCTCCAGCGCGCGATCGACGTCCTCGACGGGGAAGTACACGACGATCCCGGTGTACGGGCTGTCCGGACCCCACTGTCCGATCCCGCCCGTGGCGGGGCCGTCGGGTGCGCCCACCAGTGCGTAGGTCTCGTCGAGAGCGTTCACAGGCCACTCGAAAACTTCCTGGTAGAACCGTCGTGCGCGGGGGGCGTCGGGCGTGGAGATGTCGAACCACGCGGGTGCGTAGTGCTGTCCGTTTGCTGTCATGAGAGTCCTCCTCAGCCGGGGAGGGAATGTCCGGCGAGTGTAGGACTGTGGAGATGAGGCAGAATCGTCGCTTGTGAGCAAAGTTTCTTCCGCGGCGGCTTCGGAGGCGGCGGAGCGTGAGCGCGAACCTGAGCTGGTCTGCGCTCGAGACGGGGACCATACGGCGTTCACGCGCCTGGTGGGACCGTTGCAGCGAGAGTTGCACGCGCATTGCTACCGGATGCTCGGCTCCACTCACGACGCCGACGATGCATTGCAGGAAGCACTGATTCGGGCTTGGCGGGCGTTCGCAGGTTTCGAAGGACGGAGCACGTTGCGCTCATGGCTCTACACTGTGGCCACCCGAACGTGTCTGGACGTGATCGGTGCGCGGGGCAAGCGAGCCCTGCCCGTCGACCTGGGGCCGTCCAGTGACCGGGCCGGCCTCACTCGTGACCCGTTGAACGATGTCGCGTGGCTGGGTCCGTATCCGGATTCGGCTCTGCGGGCCGGGCCGGAAGCACGCTATGAACTGTGGGAAACGGTGGAGCTCGCGTTCATTGCCGCCCTACAGCACCTACCGGGCAACCAACGGGCCGCACTGCTGTTGTTCGATGTTCTCGGCTTCTCCGCCGCCGAGATCGCCTCCACGATGGATACCACTGTCACGTCGGTGAACTCCGCACTGGCGCGAGCCCGCAGGGTCCTCGCCGAGAAAGTGCCCTCGCCCACCCAGCAGCAGACACTGCGCCAGATCGGCGATCAGCAGCTGCAACAAATCGTTGCCGCCTACTGTGACGCACTGGAACGGGGTGACGCCGACGCTCTCGTCGCCTTGCTGACCGAGGACGTCACCTGGTCGATGCCTCCACTCCCGGATTGGTATCACGGTCTGGACGCGGTCACCGACTTCGCTGTGCGAGTGCCCCTGAGCCGGTGTGGCGCCTGGCGGCACATCCCGATCACCGCCAACGGCCAGGCAGCCGTGGCCAGCTACCTGCGGAGCGACGGGACGGGCGCCTACCTTCCCTGGGCGATCAATGTACTGACCTTGCGGGGTACACGGATCGCCGAAATCACGTCGTTCCTCGGCTCCGGTCACCTGCAGACCTTCGGCCTGCCGGCCGCACTGTCGTGAACACGTAATACGTTGCCGGCTCTCAACTCCGGCCGACCAAGACCGTGCCCGCACCTCGACGTGACTCATCCTCCGTGGTGGCGAAGGTGTTGTATCGCTGTGTCTCGAGCGGTGAGGAGGTCGTTGCCGTGTTCGAGCACCCATTGGCCGAGCGCTTGCATCGGTCCGACGACAAGACTGATACCCAGACTGGTCAATCGATAGTCGACGCGAGGTGGGCCCTGTGTGTACCTGTGGCGATCCAGCCGTCATGGGAGTTGATGGTCGCCAACGCCAGTATCGAATTCGTGCCCGTGTGCACGATCGGCGAGGAAGCCAAGGTGATCTCAGGACGACCGTGAGGCGAGCCGGCTAGGAGGTCGCGTGCGCGGTCGATGCGCTGGTGCAGGAGCCATTGCAGGGGACTGGATCCCGTTTCCGCGCGGAAGCGACGGGTCGGGGTGCGGGTGCTGACGTGGGCGGCCAGTTCACGCAGGGTGAGTGGTTCGTCGAGTCGTTCCAATGCCCAGGAACGGGTTTCGGCCAGCGCGGCAACTGTTTCCGGCGGCAGCGGGGTTTCGATGAACTGCGCCTGGCCGCCGGGTCGGATGGGCGCGACGACGGCCAAACGCGCCAATGCATTGGCCACCGCCGCACCATGATCGCGGCGCACGATGGGCACGCACCGGTCCAGCCCGGCGGCCAATCCGGCCGAGGTGAGGATCTGGCCATCATCGACGAAGAGCACATCCTTGCAGGTAGACGGTGGGGAGGCCACCCAGGATCGGCGTCAGCAACCCGCCGAGCGACGGGAGAACCGGTGCACTGCTCGTGGCCGCACCGGTGGTGCTCGCCATCGTCGGCGCAACCGCGGTCGGCGCTCCGGTGGCCGGTGTCGCAGGTCTGCTGGCGGCTCCGGTGATCGTTGCCGGATTGGCCGGTGGGCTGGCGGTCGGCGGTGAGGCGTTGCTGGTGATCGGGTTGCCGGTCGTCGGCGGTCTCGCGCTGGCGGTGCTCGGCGGGCTGGGTCTGCTGGCCGGGGATCGGCCTGCCGGTGCTCGCCGGCGGTGGCGACCGCATCGACATCACCAGTGCCGCAGGCGAACACAGACCTACCTCGTCCACACGGTCACCACCGGCATCAGCAAAACCGACCCACCGCCTTGGCCCATCGGGCGTAGGTCTGCGAGGTGGTTGAACACACCGTAGCCGCCGCCGATCTGGGTGTGGCCGAGGATGACGGCCAGGCCGGTGGAGCGGGGTGCGCGCCCCGCCGGGGCCCTCGTCGGGGTGGTCACGCTGACCATCGCGGCGCTGTCCGGTGGCATCCTCGGCAGGGGACCGGTCGAGCAAGGCCCGGGACGCGACAGCCGCGCCCCGGTCATTCCGGTAGCACCGGGCCGGGCGAGATCCCGGCCGAGCAAACACCGCGAGCGCGGTGGTCACCGCAGCGGGCTCGATCTGCCCGGCCGATGCGGCAGACTGCTGATCACGTTGGGGCACAGGGTGTTCCGTGATCGGTATCGCTCCGAGGAGCAGAGCCGATGCGCAGATAGGGAGTAGGCCGCTGAGGATGTGGCGCGCGAGGTGTTCGGTATCGCCAATGGATGCGCCTGTCGGATACGGGATCTCCGGGTGGGTTCACTCACGAAGATCGATGGCCGGGACCCGAGCCCCATCCACCGACTTCGTGATGGTGGCTACCGGTCGGCGAATTCTCGACGCCGCAGTGCGGCGTCGAGCAGCGACAGTCGACAGGGGATGAATCGGTGAGCTCGACAATCATGACATTGTCGACGGAAACGGCTACGGACACGATCCGCGGTGCGACCGCCGAAACAACCAAGTCCGGCCCTGCGTGGTTCCCGCTATGGGATGTCTCACAGGCGGATCGGCGGGAGGGGTAGGAAAGCCCGTGGCCGTCACGGATATTCAAGCGTTCGCTCACCTCAGCGAGGCCGACATCGAGGCGCTCGGACGCGAGCTCGACCAGATCCGCGCAGACGTCGAAAAATCACTGGGACAACCAGACGCCGACTACATCCGGCGGGCCATCAGGGTTCACCGTGGTCTCGAGCGACTGCGCGACTGCTGCTGTTTGCCGGGCGCTATCGGGTACCGCGGATGGCCGGGACGGTGATGCTGGCGGCCCCGAAGGTCATCGAGATGATGGAGCTCGGCCATAACATCAGCCACGGGTGTCAGCGGGGTGCTATCGCCGCCGCGGCGAAAGCACTGGGCATGACCCGCGACCGGGCCCGGCAGATCGCGGTCGATCACCCTGAACAGAATGTCATGGGCGCGAAGAGCTTTCGCGCACTGCTGACCCGCCGCACCCTGTACCCACAGGCACGGATCCGCGAACTCGCCCGCGCGATCGTCGGTGACCGCACCTTCGCCGACTTCACCCTCGACGCAGAACCTGGTGCACAGCCATACCGGACGGACCGCGCCCCCCTGGGATGCCGCGGCTGATTCTGCGTTGGGTCGGCGTCCGGGTCGCGAGGAGTAGCGCGGTTTGCAGTGAGATCCCTATTGCCGCAGCGCTTGTCAAGATGACGATGAAGAGAATTCTCATGAGTCCTCCGCGTGCTGAATGGCAGGTCTCCTGTATCACCCGCGCGACGGCGGTAGGGCATCGACAAGGACCGCCGGTCAGAGTTCTTTCGTCGAGGTGGTGGTTTGAAGGTCGGGGTGCGTGATATCGCGAAGTCCAGCGGCCGTGGACACGCGTTGAAGCAACTCGCCGAACACCTTGGCCTCATCCGGGGCTAGTCCGCCCAGCAGTTCGGCCTCGAATTTGTTGAGCACCGCTTCAGCCTGTGCGTAAAGCTCCCGGCCTGCAGGCAGCAGGTGGACTGCATGGGCGCGACGGTCGACAGGATGGCGGCGGCGTTCGACCAATCCACGCTGTTCGAGGTCGTCGACCAGGCCGACCATGACAGTGCGGTGGACGTCGAGCGGTTCGGCGAGCTGGTGTTGCGCCAGTCCATCGCGGTCGATGAGCAGGCTGAGCATGCCGAACTGGCGAGGGTGAAGACCCAACGGCGCCAGCAGTTCGGTGAACCGATCCTGCAGATGGAAGTCCAGCTTTCCAATGAGGCACACGACATGGTCGAAGAGCGGCAACGTCATGCACAAAACTATACCTGACATGGATATTAACACTCACCAATCATCCCATTTCTTTACTATCAAATAGACAAATAGTCCATCGAGCTACATACTTTGAGAGTGGTTACTAACGCCTCCATTTCGACACCTTCATCCCTCCCCGATGGCTCACCGCCAGACCCGAGGCGGTGGCTCGCCTTCGGGGTCGTACTGTCGGCCGGATTCATGGATCTGGTCGACACGACCATCGTCAACGTCGCCGCGCCGAGCATCCAGCGCGACCTGCACGCCGAATTCGCCCAGGTCGAATGGATCGTGTCGGCCTACGCTCTGGCCTTCGCCGCATTACTCATCGTCAGCGGGCGCCTGGGCGACATCTATGGCCGCAAGCGCGTGTTCCTCACCGGCCTGGCCGGATTCACGCTGGCCTCGCTGATGTGCGGGCTGGCCGTGAACCCGGCGATGCTCATCGCCTCCCGATTCGCCCAAGGCGCGATGTCCGGGCTGATGGTGGCACAGATCCTCGCCATCTTGCGGGTGTCGTTCGCGCCGCACGAGCGGGCGAAAGCGGTAGCAGCCTTCGGTGGGGTTACCGGTTCGTCAGTCGTGTTCGGGTTCGTGCTCGGCGGTGTGCTCGTGCAGTGGAACCTGTTCGGGCTGCAGTGGCGTCCAATGTTTCTGGTCAACATCCCCGTCGGCGTCGCCACGTTCGCGGCGGCGTGGTTCGTCGTGCGTGAATCCCGCTCGCCCGCGAAACCGAAAATCGACCCTATCGGAATCGCGCTGGCCGTGGCGGCAGTCACGCTGCTGGTCTACCCGTTCACGGAAGGGCGGCAACTGGGATGGCCCGCATGGACCTTCGCGATGATGGCCTGCGGGGCTGCCGCGCTCGCAGCGTTTGTCGCGTTTGAGCGCCACCGCTCGGCCACGACAGGGTCACCACTGGTCGAGTTCGCGGTGTTCGCATCCAAACCATTCAGCGTAGGAGCGGGCATGTGGTTCCTGTTCTGGGTAGCGCTTCCCGGCTTCTTCCTGGTGTGGACGCTGTACATGCAGTCCGGCCTCGGCTGGACCCCACTGCGCGCGGGCCTCACCGCCGCGCCCTACGCCATCGGCGTTGGAATCGGAGCTGCCAATGCTCCCACCAAGCTGGTCCCGCGGTTCGGCCGTAACGTGCTGGTGGCCGGAGCGTTGATCAACGCTTTGGGCTTCGCCGCATTCGCCTGGCTCGCATGGCACGACAGTGCTGGCGTCAGCTCCTGGCAAATCATCCCGATCCACCTAGTGTCGGGAATCGGAATGGGCATGGTCGTCGCACCGACTCTGGACATGCTGCTGGGCCATGTCCCATCCCACGACGCCGGCGCGGCATCCGGCCTGCTCAACACCCTCCAACAGGTCGGCTTCGCGTTCGGCGTCGCCCTCGCCGGAGTCGTCTTCTTCACCCGACTCGAACACCCACAGACAACCATCCAGGCGAACACGGAAATCTACTCGCACGCTTTCAGCTACACCCTGCGATACGTCGTCGGGCTGCTCATCGTGGTGGCACTGGGTTTTCTTGCGCTACCCAAAGAACCCCGCACAACCACTCCTGACCTCGAACCCGAAGCGTCGAGCACTATCGAAAGAAAGGCATAGCGTCATGAATGTACTGGTGGTAGGGCGTGAGGCCCACCTCGTCAACGCGTCGGTCGCGATCATCCACGAGCATGGCTTCCACGCTCTGGGAGTCACACGGGACGAGGAGGCGTTCGCCCACCTCGATACCGGCGCATTCGCCGCGGTCCTTGTCGGCAGCGGTGTCGAGTACTTCTCACGCGGACCGCTCAAACAGCACGCCGAGCCACATCGGACGGCAGTCCTCGAAGCAAGACGCATGCCGAATCAGACAGTTCAACAACACGTCCAGGACGTCATCGTGCCCCAGCTGCGGCTGCTCCACCAGGAATACAAAGAGGGCCCTTCTACGTAGCGGTTGGAACCCCTGGCAGCCAGCGGTGTTCGGATAGGTGATGCAGAGCCCGGCTGAGGTTCCCGAACGTGAGGGTTGTTTGGAGTTTCCTAGCCGTGTTGAACTACATACGGAATTGAGTGTCCCGTGTGGGCTGTGGTTGCGTGTCGTCCGTGTCCAGGCGCGCGAGCAGGCGCAGGCCGTCCTCGGTGGGGCTGTCGGGGGCTACCGAGAGCACGATCATTTCGAGGCCCGATTCATCTGGCAGTGCGCTGCGGAGTCGGCCTCGCCGGGCTATGGCAGTACGACGAGTGGTTTCCCGCGCAGATCGGTTCGCTGCCATGCGGTTTCGATGTCGCTCAGCGGAATCGTCGCCAGGTCGAAGGTGAGCTCGCCGGACCGTGTCCACTCTACGATCTGCCCGTACACCGTACCCATGGTCTCCGCGTCGAGTCCCTTGGCCGCACCGTAGATCTCGACTCCCGAGGTGCGCAGGCTCTCGGCGGTGAGGGTGAGCCCGCGGCCGGCGGACTCCCCAACCTGGATCAGGCGTGTCGGTTTCGGGAACGCGAACGACTCCAGAACCAGGGTGCGCAACAAGATCTCGGTCGGCCGTCCCCCGACTCGTGGGGGGGGAGAAAAAACTGGAACCGCACCCGGGGGGGTTTGGGTATTGTAGGGAGGGGGGTGATTACAGAAAGCCCACCAACACCAACAAC
>NZ_JBEXLC010000097.1:0-34342 GCF_040609795.1 Nocardia sp. NPDC004604 | reverse complement strand
AGGGAGGCACTCATGCCTCCACCTCGCTGGCGCTCGGTTCCGGCATGACCGCCTCTAGGCGCTGTGTTTCGATTCGCTCGCTCCGCTCGCTCATGGGTTATCCGCGCCCTTCCGTAATCGTGGCCGCCTCGACCTGGTCGATGGGTTGGTCGGGTCGGCCGGTGCGCATGCGGTGGTCGATGTAGTTGACCAGGTGCGTAAGCGGAATGGTCAACAGCAGGTAGACCAGGCCCGCGGCGACCAGCGGCGAGAGATTTCCGGTCTGCGCGTTGAGATCTCGGCCGACCGCGAACAGTTCGCGCTGGGTGGCGAGTAGGCCGAGGAAGTAGATCAGCGACGAATCCTTGATCAGCGCGATGAATTGGTTCATCAGCGCGGGCAGCACCCGGCGCACACCCTGCGGGATCACCACCAATGTCATTGCCTGGCGGTAGCCGAAGCCGATGGCACGTGCGGCCTCCAGCTGCCCCGGCTCCACGGATTGGATTCCGGAGCGGAAGATTTCACCGATGTACGCCGAGGCCAGCAGGGCGAGTGCGATAGCGCCGAGCCAATACGGGTTGTTGCCGGTGATATTTCGCACCACCGGGCCGATGCCGAGGCCGATGATCAGGATGATCACCACGGCGGGCAGGCCGCGGAAAATATCGGTATAGACGCGGGCGGGCCAGCGCAGCCAGCGGGTCCGGGAAATACCCGCCACCGCGAGCAGCATGCCGAGAACGGTACCGAGAACACCCGAAACCACGGCCAGAATGAGGGTATTCGGCAGACCGGTCTTGAACAGGTCGGGAAATGCCTTGCGGTACAGCGACCAGTCGAAGAAGGTCTCCTTCAACTGCGTCAGTGTGGATTTCGGCGCGTTCGCCCCAGCGTCGGTCGGCTTCTTCTCGGCTGCAATGGCAGCGAAGTCCGGAAGTTGCGGTGCGGGTGCGGCTTTCGAACCTGGCTTCCATCCGGGCGGCAGCTGCCGCGGCACCCATTCGGTGTAGAGCTTGGCGTAGGTACCATCGGCGATCACGGCGTCCAGACCGCTATTGAGCGCGTCGATCAGCGGCTGGTTGTTCTTGGCGACCGCATAGCCGACGAAATTGTCCAGACTGAAGGTGTTCTGGATGATCGAGGTGCCATCGCCCGGCTTCACCTGGCCCTCGGCCTGCGCCGATGGCGCGACCCAGGCGTCGACCTGACCGGTCTTCAGATTTGCGTACGCGGTGGCGTAGTCCGGAAATTTCACCGGATCCAGATGCAGCTGGTTGACCACGTAATCGTCCTGCACCGTGCCCTGCACGACGGCGATTCTGGTGCCGCGCCCCAGATCCGAAAAGCCCTTGATGGCACTGCCGTTCGGGACGACCAGGGAGAAATAGCCGAAGTCGTAGCCATTGGTGAAGCCGACGCGCTCACGGCGCTCGGCAGTGGTGGTGATATTCGACGAGCCGATATCGAAGCGACCGCCGGAGACCTGCGAGAGCAGCGGTGCGAATTCGGTGCCCGAAAACTCCACCTGGAGGCCGAGTTTCGCACCGATCGCGCGCAAAAGCTCATTGTCGAAGCCGGTGAACGAGCCCGCCGAATTCAAGCAGATGCTCGGCGGTGCGTCCGAAAGCGTGCCGACGGTGAGTTTGCCCGGCGTGATCAGCCGCAGTTTGCCGGCATCGATCGCCGACAGCGGCAGGGTGCTCGCGGTGGTGTATTTGTCCGCACCCGCCGAGGCGGCCGAGCCCAGATTCGTCGGTGCGGCCGATGCCGCACTCAGCCCGGGTGGTGTGCATTGATTTCGATCGGTTGAATGGTCGCCGGAACCGCAGGCCGTGGCGGCGAGGCCGACGGCAAGCAATATCACGGCGATCAGCGCACGAGACCGCACAGCGGGCAGACCAGCCATGACGCGTAACCCTAGCGTCCGATCGGCGCTAATCCGCAGCTACCCCGGAGCGCTCGCAGTCGGTCGCAGCACACCGCCCCAGCTCACGGCCGCCGGGCGTGCGCGGACAGGGCACCACCGCCCGATCCCGGAATTCGGATCACGGTGATTCGAATCCGGCCATCGACCGGAGTTCCGCGCCGCCTACGCCAAGCCGCTGACCGGCTCCGGATTGAACTCATCACGCCACCGGATCGCCCGCTCGACCTCGCTGAGCTCGAACTTCGGCCCGCTGACCCCGACGGTGAACAGGGTCACCCCGGCCTGGACGAAGGTCGCGGCCTGCTCCGCACCCGGCCACTGCACCGAACGCTCGATCTTCGCCTGATCGGTGCCGACGGCCGCGCAATGGTCGGCGAGCACCTTGTTCTTGTGCGTGATCGCCTCGAGATCGGCGAAGGTGTGCCAGATATCGGCGTATTCCGCGACCAGCCGCAGCGTTTTGCGCTCGCCACCGCCGCCGATCAGGATCGGGATATCTCGGGTCGGCCGCGGGTTCAGCTTCTTCAGCCGGGCGCTGAGCCGCGCCATATTCTCCTTCAGCAGCGCCAGCCGGGTTCCCGCCGTACCGAATTCATAGCCGTACTGGTCGTAGTCCTTCTGGAACCATCCCGCGCCGATGCCGAGAATGAGTCGGCCATCGCTGATGTGGTCCACCGTGCGCGCCATATCGGCGAGCAGATCGGGATTGCGATAGCCGCCACCGGTGACCAGCGCGCCGATTTCGATCCGTTCGGTCTGCTCGGCCCAGGCGCCGAGCATGGTCCAGCATTCGAAATGCGCACCGTCGGGATCGCCGGTCAGCGGGTAGAAGTGATCCCAGTTGAAGGCGATATCGACGCCCGCGTCCTCCGCCCGCAGTACGGCGTCGCGCAGCAGACCGTAGTCGGGCGCGTGCTGAGGCTGTAGCTGTACTCCGATTCGAACCGGTCGGGTCATGAGACTGCTCCTCGTCGCTCGAACTGGTTCCCCGATCGAGGCTACCGGCTGACCCCAGCGAGCGACCGATAAGAAGTCGCCGATCTTCGAGCGCTTACCATTTCACCGTCGATGCGGGATCCGACCCCATTCCTGCGCGAACTCGAGCACATCGTGTGCGAAGCGAGCACATCCAGTAGTATCGCCGGTCAACCCTTACTCGGATCGTCCGGCACGTTCCTGCCGGTGATGGGATGTGATCTGTCATGGCCACCGTGACCTTCGATAGCGCGACCCGGCTGTACCCGGGCTCGTCCAAACCCGCCGTCGACAAGCTGAATCTGGAGATCGCCGACGGGGAATTCCTCGTTCTGGTCGGTCCGTCCGGCTGCGGTAAGTCGACCTCGCTGCGCATGCTCGCCGGACTCGAGGACGTCGATGACGGGCGCATTCTGATCGGCGAGAACGACGTCACACATGCCGAACCCAAGGAACGCGATATCGCGATGGTGTTCCAGAACTACGCGCTCTATCCGCATATGACGGTCGCGGAGAATATGGGCTTCGCGCTCAAACTCGCCAAGGTCGCCAAGGCGGAGAAGGAGCGGCGGGTGCTGGAGGCGGCCAAACTGCTCGACCTCGAGCCGTATCTGGACCGCAAGCCGAAGGCGCTGTCCGGCGGTCAGCGCCAGCGCGTCGCGATGGGCCGGGCGATCGTGCGCCAGCCGCAGGTATTCCTCATGGACGAGCCGCTGTCGAATCTGGACGCCAAGCTGCGGGTGCAGACCCGCACGCAGATCGCGCAGCTGCAGCGTCGCCTCGGCACCACCACCGTGTACGTCACGCACGACCAGGTCGAGGCGATGACCATGGGCGATAGGGTCGCAGTGCTCAAGGACGGGCTGCTGCAGCAGTGCGCGACACCGCGCGATCTGTACCGGAATCCGGCGAATGTATTCGTTGCCGGATTCATGGGGTCGCCCGCGATGAATCTGTTCACGCTGCCGGTCGCCGACGGCGCGGTGGAACTCGGCGGGGCCGCGCTGCCGGTACCGCGGTCGGTCGCGGATGCGGCCGAGGGTTCGGTGGTGGTCGGTGTCCGGCCGGAGCACCTGGAGTTCGGCGCGGCGCTGGACAAGTCGGGCATTCAGATGGAGGTCGATGTGGTGGAGGAGCTGGGCTCCGACGCGTACATCTACGGCCGCACCGTCGCCGAGGGCGCGACGAACGGTGCTGGCGAAACCATTGTGGCGCGGGCGGATTGGCGTAACCCGCCTGCCAAGGGCACGCGGGTGCAGTTGACGGCGACGTCCGAGCACACGTACTTCTTCTCCGCCGTCGACGGTCGTCGGCTGGCCTGAACTGCGCTGCGCGTGCGCTTTTTGCCGATCCAGAGACGGCGAAAAGTGCGCGCGCAGAACAGATTCCGATCATTTGACGCCCGCTGGGGCCGCTAGCGTCGTCTCGGTGACCGCCTGCTGAGCTTGTCCGGCGGCGCCGGGGTGCGTGTAGTACTCCACCCAGAGCAGGTCCGGACCGCGTCGGACCACGGCCGAACCGTATGCGGTGCCGTCCTTGCCCTCGTCGTTGTATGAGGTGCAGGCCGCGTCCCCGAGACCGCTCGCAGTCTGAGTTGACCCGGCGACGCGGTGTTCGCACAGGATGAGGCGAGCGCGGCGGCGGCACGGTCGGCACCCGAGTCCCAGCTGACCTGGCCATGACGCAGCAGCCGCCTTCAAGAAGCCATACCTATCGGAGTCGATCGGACGGTCTTCGGCGGTGCGGTACTGGCAAGCCGCACCTGAACCCGACGAGTGATCGCCTTTCGGGCACGCCGTCTTGCACCAAACGCGCGACAGGCCGGTACCGGTCGTGGCGCACAAGTCGGGCGGAGCGGCGGCGACTGGACACGAGTCCTCGCACATGGACAGGAGTTTCAAGTAGAGCGCGAAGCCCCCGAACATGAGAACGGCGACAGCCAATGACAACAGGCAGTCCCACCGGCGCGGCGATACGGACGACATACTTCCCCCTTGAATTTTCGAGCGAGTCCAGGTGCTCGGCATGCATCGGCGCGCTCGCCGAGACAACGCCGGTGGCGTTCGCCCACGGCGGAAGGCCAGGCGAAGACCGCCCCGTGTTCCTAAACTCGACGCTCGAACGAGGATCGACGCGAGGAGCGGACGTTGCAGGTAGCGGTGCTGGGGACCGGGCAGGTCGGACGCAGGCTGGCGAGCAAGTTGGTCGAACTCGGGCATGCGGTGACGCTCGGCTCGCGCACCGCCGACAACGCGGCGGCGACCGAGTGGGCGCGCGAAACCGGTGGCACCCATGGCACTTTCGCGGATGCCGCCGCCGATGCCGAACTGGTGATCAATGCGACGTCCGGCACCGTCTCGCTGGCCGCGCTCACCGCCGCCGGTGCGGCGAATCTGAGCGGCAAAGTCATTGTGGACGTATCGAACGCACTGGATTTCTCCGCCGGATTCCCACCGAAGCTGGCCACTCCCGAGGCAGGCAGCGTCGCCGAGCAGATCCAACAGGCTTTTCCGAACGCGCGCGTGGTGAAGACCCTCAACACCATGAACAATCAACTCATGGTCGACCCGTCCCGAATCCCGGGTCGGCACAACGTCTTCCTCAGCGGCGACGACGAGTCCGCCAAATCCGAGGTCGCCGACCTCCTGAAATCCTTCGGCTGGACCGACGAGCAGATCATCGACCTCGGCGGCGTAGTCACCGCCCGCAGCACCGAACCCCTCGTCCTGCTGTGGGTCCACCTCTACAACAAGCTCGGCACCGAGGACATCAACTACGCGGTTGTCACTGGCTGAGGGGATCTTCTGCTGATCAGCGGTGCGGCGTCAGCGCGGATCGGCGGTACGCGGGCGGGCGGTACAGCACCAGCGCGGGCCAGCGATACAGCACCAACATGGGCCAGCGGTGCCGTGCGAACGCGGATCCGCGGTACGCGACATCAACGGGCGGTACGGGACCAGTGCGGGTCGTGGAAGGCGCCAGCACGGAACGACGCCACGGCGCCAACACAAGCCAGCGGTGCGGCACGAACGCGAATCGGCGGTGCGCAGCACCAACGGGCAGTACGGGACCAACGCGGATCAACGGTTCGGCGCCAGCACGGATCGATGCTGCGGCGTCAACGCGGTCAGCGGAACGGGACCAAGCGCGGATCAGCGGTGCAGTGCCAACGCGAGTCGGTAGTACAGCGCCAGCGCGAGTCGGCGGTATGGGACCAGCGCGGTAAGCCGCGCGGCACCAAGACGGATCGACGCTGCGGCACCAGCACGGGCCAGCGGTGGGGCACCGACGTGGATCGTCGGTGTGGGCCGACGGGATGCGCTCGACGCCCGGACGACATCCGCGCGATCACTTCGCTGATCGGGCGCGTGCATAGTCTGGATTGAGCCTGACCCCGAGTTCTTCCAAGTCGATCTCGCGACCCTCATCACTGCGGACCTGAACCCGAACCGGCGCGCCGCTCGACTCCTCGACCAGCAGTAGCGGTGCGGGTCCCGGCTGCAGGTACGTATCGCCCCACTGCATCAGCGCGAGCACAGCGGGCAGCAGGTCGCGGCCCATATCGGTGAGCACGTACTCGTGTCGGGTGCGCTTGCCCTCCTCCTGGTACGGCCGTTTGGTGAGCAGGCCCGCCTCGGTGAGCCTGCGGAGCTGGCCGGAGGCCGCCGCGTCGGTAATGCCGACGCGCGCCGCGAAGCCGTCGAAGCGCGTGGTGCCGTAGTAGGCCTCGCGCAGGATCAGGATCGCCGAGCGGGTGCCGACGATGTCCATTGCCTTCGCGATCGAGCATTCCGTGGGTTTCCACGCGCTCAGATCGGCCAACGATCCTTCCATTACGGCTGCCATGACGAACATCATAGCGATATCTGACTTGAGGCGACTATATCCAGACGTTAACCTGACTATAAGCCAATAGAGCCAGGCAAAGGGGTCCGGCTCGCGGTTCGAAAGGAACCACCATGAGAGACGCGGTGATTGTCGAAGCGGTACGCACGCCGATCGGCAAGGGCAAGCCGAACGGGGCGCTGCATAACGTCAACGCGGTGGACCTGCTGGCGCACAGCCTGCGCGCGGTCGTCGACCGGAGCGGCATCGATCCGGCGCTCATCGACGATGTGATCGGCGGCATCGTCACCCAGGTCGGCGAGCAGGGCGCCAATATGACCAGGCGCGCCGCGCTGGCCGCGGGCTATCCGGAATCCGTTCCCGCGACCACGGTCGACCGCCAGTGCGGCAGCAGCCAGCAGGCCATTCATTTCGCCGCACAGGGCGTGATCGCCGGCGCCTACGACATCGTGGTCGCGGCGGGTGTCGAGTCGATGGGCCGGATTCCGATGGGCGCCAACCTGATCGGGTCCGAGGACATCTCCGGCGTCGGCTTCGCCGAGCGCTACCCGGAGGGTCTGGTGCCACAGGGCATCAGCGCCGAACTGATCGCGGCGCGCTGGGGGCTGACCCGCGCCCAGCTCGACGAATTCGCCCTCGGCAGCCACGAAAAGGCCGCGCTGGCAACGAAGAACGGCGCGTTCACCGGTCAGCTCGCACCCATCGCCGGATTGGAAACCGACGAGGGCATCCGGGTCGGCAGCACCCTCGAGACCCTCGGCAAACTGCGCCCCGCCTACTACGACGAGGCCATGGCCGCGCGCTTCCCGGAAATCGGCTGGCAGATCACCGCGGCGACCGCGAGCCAGGTGAGCGACGGCAGTGCCGCGGTGCTGATCATGACCAGCGAGCGCGCCAGGGAACTCGGCCTGAAGCCGCTGGCCCGGCTGCACAGCTTCGCGGTGGCCGGTGACGATCCGCTGCTCATGCTGACCGCGGTGATCCCCGCCACGCGAAAGGTCTTGCAGCGCGCCGGGTTGCAACTCTCGGATATCGATCTGGTCGAGATCAACGAGGCATTCTCGCCGGTGGTGCTGGCCTGGGCCCACGACACCGGGGCCGATCTGTCCCGGGTGAATGTCAATGGCGGCGCCATCGCCATCGGACATCCACTCGGCGCCTCCGGCGCCCGCCTGATGACCACACTGGTGCACGCCATGCAGGAGCGCGGCGCCCGCTACGGCCTGCAAACCATGTGTGAGGCAGGCGGTCTGGCGAACGCCACCATCCTCGAACGCCTCTGACCACGGCGTTCCGCTGAGCCGGGTAGCCCGCATGCGGGTGCCCGGCCCACAGCAAGGACAACCACCCGAACTCGGCACGAACCGAGTAACCCGCGTGTGTCGCAGTGGGCTGGGACATCAAGGCGGGCTCTGACGATTCGCTCGGTGCCCGGCCCACAGCAAGGACAACCACCCGAACTCGGCACGAACCGAGTAACCCGCGTCTGTCGCGATGGGCAGGAAATTCAAGGCGAGCTATGACGATTCGGTGCCCAGCCCACAGCACGGGCAACCGGCCGAGCTCAGATCGAAACCAACACCACCGCAAGCAGAAACCCGAGCAGCCACGACTCGGCAACCAATGGCACCGCAACCAACGGCACCCACGCGATCCGACGGCGATACCGAATCTTCCCGACCACCATAACCCCGACCACCACCACAGACAGCGCGATACCAACCCACGCAACGCAATACGCCACCGGCAGATACCGCACACCTCCCGCCGGATCCGCCCTCCGCCCAAGCAATTCATACAGCGGCACAAAAGCAGCCACCACCCACGCAAACCCAACCGCAATAACCGACCCGACCACCCCCCGAACAGCATTCGCCACCCGCACCCCCCAATGCCCCGATCCCATACCCCCAGCATGACTGCCGCTCCACGCCCAGCACACCCGCTCCGCCGCACCAAAACACCCGCACACCACGGCCGACGTCCCACACAGGCCACTCCAACCCAACCCCGCTGACACGATCCCCCCTCGCATCCCCCCTCTCAGCCTGCCCAACCCCCTGGACAAACGATCACCATGCGCTCATGCAGGTAAACGTCGAGAGCACCCCTGCACCATCGCATTCTCGGGGACTGTGGGACTGTGGATTTAGGGGTGTTTCCGGCCCGATTCGCTGAGTGATGCTCAGCGGGAAGGTGCCGTGATGACGACACTTGATGCCGTGGCGAGGAAGAAAGAGCCGGTGCAGGCTTCGGCCGAGGAGTTGGCCGCCCAGGAGTTGGTTCGGATGGCCAAGGATTCTCGGCCGACATCGGGGTTTGGTGGGGAGTCGTGCTGAAGGTGTTGGCGTGGTGCAGGAGTTGCTTGGTGGCGCGCTGGACGAAACATGCTCTGATAGTGATGCGTTGGCGGGGATCGGCCCGGAGAGTTTCGTTGCGGCGGGCGGGACATGGTGGGCTGGGGTGGCCAGCCTTGTGCGGCAGTGATCGGGTTCCGGTCGGCGGTGTGGCAATGCTGGGCGGGGTCGGGCGGTGGTAGCACCCTGGGAGTGGCGGTGGAGAGGGCGGGGGCCTCGGGGAGTCCGGGATGCTGGGGTTAACCACTGGCGAGACGATGCCGTCCAACCGGCGGTGTCGGTGGCCTCTAGGCTGCAGGTGATGAGCGATAGCTTCGTATACGCCATTCCGATGCGGACCCGGTTCCGCGGCATTACGGTGCGCGAGGGGATGTTGATCAGGGGGGCGTTGGGGTGGGGGGAATTCTGTCCGTTTCCCGAGTACGACGATCGGGAGGCGGCGGGGTGGCTGGCGACTGCCGTCGAGCAGGTGACGGTCGGGTGGCCGGAGCCGGTGCGCGAACGGATTCCGATCAATTGCACGGTGCCAGCGGTTGATCCGGAGCGGGCGCATGCGATCGTGGCCGGATCAGGGTGCCGGACGGCGAAGGTGAAGGTCGCCGACCACGCCGATTCACTGCACGAGGATCTGGCACGGGTCGAGGCAGTCCGGGATGCGCTGGGGCCGGATGGATCCGTTCGCGTGGATGCCAATGCGGTCTGGGATGTCGAGACCGCTGTTGCGCATATCGAGCAGATCGACCGTGCCGCAGGCGGTTTGGAGTACGTCGAACAACCGTGCCGCACCATCGAGGAACTGGCGGCGGTGCGACGTCGGGTCGATGTGCGGATCGCCGCCGACGAATCCATCCGCCGCGCCGAGGATCCGCTGCGCGTCGCGGTGGCCGGAGCGGCCGATATCGCGGTACTCAAATGCACGCCTTTGGGCGGGGTGCGCCGCGCACTCCGGGTCGCCGAGGCCGCCGGACTGCCCTGCGTGGTGTCCTCGGCCCTCGAGACCAGCATCGGCCTGGCCGCCCAACTCGCCCTCGCCGCCACCTTGCCCACCCTCGAATTCGCCTGCGGCCTTGGCACTTTATCCCTGCTCGACGGCGACCTCGTCTCCGACTCGCTACGCCCGGTCAACGGCTTCATGCCCGTCCCGAAAACTCCCCCGACTCCCGACCCCGCCCTACTGGAGCGCTACCGCCACCCCGACCCAGCACGAACCCGCTGGTGGGAAGACCGCCTAACCCGAGTCCGCGCGCTCCCCCCGCCCCGATGATCGAGGCTAACGAAACAGCGGCTGGCACATTCGAACCGCCACTCCACTCGCCCCAACGCTCGGTACCCGTGTCGACCCGGCATTGCCGACATAGTGCGCAATCACAAACGAAGCAGGTGAATTCGGCGGCGCCAGACGTCAGCGGAGACAGCGCTCCAGCCCCAGTACTGAGTCGTAAGACCGGTACCGCGACACCCGACGACCAACTACCACTAGGCACCACCGCAGAGCCGCCACCGGTCCACGACCACCAGACTCAACGGAAGCCAACGCCACAGCCACACACTGAGTTGTATGTCCGCTACCGCGTAATCCAACGATCAGCAATTGACATGCGCTGCCGCGAAGACGGCCCATGTGAGGCGCGACAGGCGCCAGGTCGAGCGGACGCCCCAGTCGTGCACGCTGACTCGCATATCCGCAGCCATGATGTCTACGGGCCAGCGGCACCTGCAGCCGAACCATGCCGCAGCGGCTGGCCCCGCCTGCCCCGCCCGCTACCGACAGGCGCGCGTGGGTCGTCCTAGGCGTCCTGATGTGACCGGCGATAGCGCGAGCCGGCACCACAGCTGTCCACGCCAAGACGTATGACCGGGTCGTCCAACGATCAGCTGCCAACGGGCGCTGCCGCGGGGACGCCAGGGAAGCGCGTCCGGCCCTCAGCTCAGGCGGACGCCACAGCCGTTCACGCTGGGCCGCGTGACCGGCTGCCGTGAAATCCGACGAGCGCCGCCGCAGACGTCGCACGCGAGGCATGACAGGCATCAGTTCAGACGGACACCACAGCTGAGCATGGACGAGCGGAGGACCAGACCTGCTTCGGGCCCGATGATGCCGTCGACGAGTTCGAGGTAGCGGCTGCAGAATTCGGGCCCGTGCGGGGCGACGGATGCAGCCGCTGGTTCGAGGTGATGGGCAAGTTCGTGGAGGATCACCAGTTCGCGCAGCGCCCATGCGGTCGAGCCGGTGTGGAGGGGGACCGCAAGCACCGCTTCCGCGGCCTCATAGTGGGCGGCGGCGGTCCCGGCGCGGGATCGGACCCGCACCGGCTTGGCAGCGCGCTCCCATTGCGCCCGAACCCAATTGAGACTCAGCACTTTATCGGTATAGACCTGCACCGACTCAACCGACGCGAAGCGACGCTCGATCGGCAGCGTGAGGTGCGAACCGTAGATCTCTATCGTGCGATTACCGTACTCATCCGCCCGATCGAACACCCCCCGCACCAGCTGCTCGGCGTCATACACCTTGGCGCGCTGGCCATCTCGCGCGCTCATCGTACCCAGCTCATGCGCTCACCACGCAGCTGATCCGGTATCGCCCGAGCCCACCCATCTCGCCCCACCCAGCCCGCCGAGTCCAAACCCGCCAACCCATACGCAACGAAACTCCTGGCGCATCCGTCTCGCTCATACGCTCGATGCCCTCATATCGCCCCACATCCCGGGCACTCGCGCGCCACCGAGTTCAGAAGACCCACCCAGCCGCGCGGCACGCCCCACGCACAACAAAACCTCACCGGCGCACCCAACTCACTTCGACCCGCAATCCTGGCAAATTGCCCATGCGGCGCCCAGTCCGGAAGCAACCCGCCCCATACTCAACGAAACCGCCAGCTCACCCAACTCACCTCTGGGCAATCGCCCACGCGTGCCACCGAGTTCGGAAAACCTACCCAACCGCGCGGCACGCAACCGCCCCAACTCACTCACCCCGCCCCCCGGGCAATTCCCCACGCGCAGCCCCCAGTTCCGGCGACGTCCCCAACCGCGCCGCCCGACCCGCATGATCACCAGCCCGCCGAGCCGCCGCCGAATGTCCGGCCGAAGCCTGCGGCCCGCGCCAGGTGCCCCGGGCTTCCGAGGTCCGCTTGTAGAAATCGGTGAGCTCGATTTCCTTATTGCGCAGGGCCAGTGCGGTACCTGCGGCAGCGGTGGCGGGGACCACCTCGGCCTCTACCTCCGCCTTCACCTCGGCCAGGCGGCGGCCGATTCGGGCGGCGAAGGCCATCTGGAAGTTCAGGCGGGCGGTCACCGGGGCGACCGGGGCCTGGATCCGGCGCTGCACCCGGCGGCCCCAGCGCTTCTCCGTGACGATCTTTTCCACAGTGGCCGAACGGTATCGGCCCGACTTGATGTACTGATCCGACGCACGCACCATCTGCACGAGCAGGCTCGTGTAGAGGGCTTCACACGCATCGATATCGGAATCGAAGCCGTACGCGTAGACCTGGGTCGAGGTGCGCGCAACATCGCAGCGCACATCATTGGCCGCGGCGATCGCCACGAACAGCTGCACATATGTGCGCAGCCCCTTCTTACCCGGTTCGCCGATCGGGATCATCCGCTGCACCGGGGTCGGCCTGCGCTCACGTCCGGCGATATGCGCGCGGGCCACCGCGAGATCGATCGAGGATCTGGTCGCCAACCGCTGGGCCGCGGCCAGAAACGCCTCGGCCTCGTGTTCGTTTTCGGTCGATTCGGCTTGGCGCAGCAACCCACCGATCCGGGTCAGCATCCGGTCGGGAACCGCATTCGGCGAAGTCATCACAGTCAGCCTAACGAGCAGCTGCGACAGCGGAACCGTGACGTCGGACCCGGCCCGTTTACGGGCGCAATCGCTGCGTCACATATAACAACCATGTATCTTGCCTTGTGCACCTGCAAGGTGTGCTGCTGCTCACGTCTCGACCTTGGAGTGTTCGCGATGGCTTTGAAGAAGGTGTCGTCCCTGCGTTCGTCGCTCGTGCCCCGCGCGACGGTGGCCGCCGCCTCTGTGGCGCTGCTCATGGCGACATTCACCAGTGCCTGCTCCAGCGATAACGGCGGTAATCCGTCCAGCCAGAACCTCACCGGTCGCGGCCCGATCACCTATGTGGAGGGCAAGGACACCACCGAGACCGGCGCGGTCAAGCAGCTGATCGAGCGCTGGAATGCCTCGCACCCGGACGAGCAGGTGACGTTCAAAGAGCAGTCCAACGACGCCTCGCAGCAGTACGACGACCTGGTCGAGCACATGCGCTCCAAGCAGTCCAGCTATGACGTGGTCGCCCTCGACGTGCCGTGGACCGCGGAATTCGCCGCGAAGGGCTGGATCCAGCCGCTGAAGGACACCTTCAAGATCGACACCTCCGCCCTGCTCTCCCCGACGGTCGCCAGCGCCACCTACAACAACACGCTCTACGCCGCGCCGCGGAACACCAACGGCGGCTTGCTGTTCTACCGCAAGGACCTGGTGCCGAATCCGCCCAAGACCTGGAGCGAGATGCTGGCGCAGTGCCCGATCGCCAAGCAGAACAACATCGGCTGCTACGCAGGCCAACTCGCACCGTACGAGGGCCTGACGGTGAACGCCGCCGAGGCCATCAACGCCTACGGCGGCACCTTCGTCGGCGCGGACGGCAAGACCCCGACCGTCAATACCCCGCAGGCGCGCGCCGGACTGAAGGTGCTGGTCGACGCGTACCGCAACGGTGATATCCCGAAGGAAGCCATCACCTTCAAGGAGCCGGAGAGCGCCAACGCCTTCAACACCGGCAAATTGCTGTTCATGCGCAACTGGCCGTCCACCTTCGGTGACGCCGGTTCGGAATCCTCCGCGGTCAAGGACAAGTTCGGGGTCGCGCCGCTGCCGGGTGAGAACGGCGTCGGCGCCTCGACGCTGGGCGGCTACAACGCGGCCATCAGCGCGTTCTCCAAGAACAAGGCCACCGCGCTGGACTTCCTGCGCTACCTGATCAGCGAGGACGCGCAGCACATCGTCGCGGCCGGTGCGCTGCCGTCGGTGCGCGCGTCGATGTACGACGATCCGGCGCTCATCGCGAAGATGCCATACCTGCCCGCGCTCAAGGATTCGATCGCCAATGCGGTGCCGCGTCCGGTCACTCCGTTCTACCCGGCAGTGTCGAAGGCCATCCAGGACAACGCCTATGCTGCGTTGAACGGAACCAAGTCCGTCGACGACGCGATCACCGGTATGCAAAAGGGCATCGAGACAGCCGGGTCGTAGGCATAAGAGCAGCGGACCCGACCACCTTGTAGGAGAGTAGAAACGGTGTCGGATCCTTCGGGAACGGCCACTCCCGTGCCGAACAAGCGCGGATTCGGTGGAACATTGGCGTTGGAGCTGCGGCGTTCCGGTAAGGCGTGGCTATTCGTCACGCCCGTGCTGATCACCCTCGCGGTGGTCGTCGGCTATCCGGTCTTCCGCGCGCTGTACATGTCGTTCCAAAAGGACCCCGGGCTGGACCCGGCGACCGGCATGTTCGTCGAGGGCGGCAGCGCCGGCTTCTCGAACTACACGCACTGGCTGCTGCAGCAGTGTCAGGCGGCGGGCGAGACGGTCTCCTGCCCGACCGGCAACCTCGGCTCGCAGTTCTGGCTGGCCGTCGGTGTGACGCTGTTCTTCACGGTGATCACGGTGACCCTGGAGGCGACCCTCGGCCTCGGCATGGCCATGGTGATGGGCAAGACCTTCAAGGGCCGCGCCCTGCTGCGTGCCGCGGTGCTGGTGCCGTGGGCGATTCCGACCGCGGTCACCGCCCGATTGTGGGAGTTCATGTTCCAGTACGACGGCGTGGTGAACCGGGTCTTCGGCACCCACATCCTGTGGACCTCGGAGGCCTGGCCCGCGCGGTTCGCGGTGATCGCCGCCGACGTCTGGAAGACCACGCCGTTCATGGCATTGCTGCTGCTGGCCGGTCTGCAGGTGATTCCGGCCGATGTGTACGAGGCGGCGCGGGTCGACGGCGCGTCGGCCTGGCAGCGCTTCACCCAGATCACCCTGCCGCTGCTCAAGCCCGCGCTGCTGGTCGCGGTGCTGTTCCGCACCATGGACGGACTGCGCCTCTACGATCTGCCCGCCATCATGACGCTGGGCAATCCGGCCACCCGCCCGATTTCGGCGCTGGTGGTCGAACAGGTTCGCCAGGGCCCCAATAGTGCGGCCGCCCTCTCGACGATCACCTTCCTGCTGATCTTCGCGGTGGCGTTCCTGCTGGTAAAGGTCTTGGGCGCCAATGCCGTTCGGACCCAGGAAGAACAGCGGGAGGCGCACTGATGACCACGGTGATCACCGAAAAGCCTGCGGCCCAAAAGAATGTGGCACCCACACCCTGGACCAAGCGACTGGGTCCGGTGCGGCTGTACCTGGGTGCGCTGATCGTGCTCGTATGGGGCCTTGCCCCGTTCTACTGGATGGCCGTCACGGCATTCCGCGATCCGGACTACACCTTCGACAACACCCCGTGGCCCACCCACGTCACGCTCGAGAACTTCCGCAATGCCTTCGACACCAGCCGCGGCAACGACTTCGGCAAGGCGCTGACCAATAGCGTGATCATCGGCGCGGTGACGACGGCCGCCGCGCTGGTGCTCGGCGTACTCGCCGCGTACGCGCTGGCGCGGCTGACCTTCAAGGGCAAGTACCTGGTCTCCGGACTGATCCTGTCCGCGTCGATGTTCCCGGTGGTGGTGCTGGTCACCCCGCTGTTCCAGCTGTTCACCAATCTCGGCTGGATCGGTGAATACCAGGCGATGATCATCCCGAACATCTCGTTCGTGCTGCCGATGACCGTCTACATCCTGGCCTCGTTCTTCGCCGAATTGCCCTGGGAGCTCGAAGAAGCCGCGCGCATCGACGGTGCGACCAAGATGCAGGCGTTCCGACTGGTCATGCTGCCGCTGGCCGCGCCAGCGGTCTTCACCACCGCGATCCTGGCCTTCATCGCCTCGGTCAACGAATACCTGCTGGCCCGGCTGCTCTCCAGCGACCGGACCGAACCGGTGACCGTCGCGATCGCGCGCTTCTCCGGCAACAACCCGCTCGTGCAGCCCTACGCCGCGATCATGGCCGCGGGCACGATGGTCACGATCCCGCTGGTCATCATGGTGCTGCTGTTCCAGCGCCGCATCATCTCCGGCCTCACCGCAGGCGGCGTCAAGAGCTAATTCCGCCTCCAGATAGCTCCTCCCGTATCGCCCCCGGGGTCCAGGGCGTCGAAGGTAGTCGAATGGTGGTCGCCCAGGCCGGCGCGACCACCCTATGACTACGCTCGGCGAGCAGTCGGAGTGGGTAGCGCAGCGGGCGCTAGCTGGCTCATTTGCAGGGCGTATGACGCTGCTGGGTCGCGCGCCTGCGGCGGCTCATGCGCTTGTGCTTGCCGCGCTTGCACTTCGACGACTCGGACGCGAGATGGCCGCGGACAGCGGTTCGTAGGACTCGCTCCCCGGTACTTGGGTGCGGCAATGGATTACGTCGAAACTGCGATACGAACCCGCCCGATGACGGAACCTCGAGTGGTAGCATCCCGGGTCACCTCGGCGTGAAAAGGCATGTACCCGCCGAAGTCCCGGTTTCCGATCGTATCGTGCAGGTGAGTTTTACCGACGCTCCGGGAGGAGATGATCGTGAGCTCGTTCGGCAGGCGGCGACAACGTGGCAGCGGGCGCCGGGGCAAATCGGTATCGGCACCGTACGCATCCGTTGCCGGGTTCAACGAGCACCGCACCGGCACGGCAGGGCGAAAGGGCAGGAACAGACCCGAGAAGTCGCTGCGCGCACCGTCGCCCACACCGACCGATAGACCTCGGCGCACCCGCGCCGAACGCTTCAGACGGCTGCTGCTCGCCCTGTTCATCACCTTCGTCGCGGTACCGTCACTGCTGTTCGTGCTCGTCTACTGGAGCGCCGAGATTCCGGATCCCGATTCGGTGCAGACCAACCAGATCGCCACCATCCTCGCCGCCGACGAGACCACCGTGATCGCGAAGGTCGTTCCGCCCGATGGCAATCGGGTTCCGATACCGCTGTCCGATGTTCCGAAGCTGGTGCGCAATGCGGTGCTCTCGGCCGAAGACCGCAACTTCTACAGCAATCCCGGCTACTCGACCTCCGCCTTCCTGCGCGCCGCCCGCGACAACATTCTCGGCAAGGGGGATGCGGGCGGCGGCTCCACCATTACCCAGCAGTATGTGAAGAATGCCTTCCTCGGCTCCGAACGCACCGTGACCAGGAAGATGCGCGAGCTGATCATTGCCGCGAAGATGGCCCGGCAGTGGAGCAAGGACGATATCCTCGCCGCCTACCTCAACACCATCTACTACGGCCGCGGCTCCTACGGCATCTCAGCTGCCGCGAAGGCGTACTTCAACAAGCCAGCGCCGGAACTGACCCTCGCCGAGGGCGCGGTGCTCGCCGCAGTCATCCGCACCCCGTCGATCCTGGATCCGGAAACCCATCTGGCCGATCTGACGGCGCGCTGGAAGTACGTGCTCGACGGCATGGTCGAGATGGGTGTGCTGGCGCCGGGTGACCGCGATGCGACGGTGTTCCCGCAGATCGTCTCGATGAACGAGATCCCGGATGTCAATGAGGCTCGCGGCCCGGAGGGGCTGATCCGCACCCAGGTGCTGCGGGAATTGCGCGCCTCCGGCATCAGCGAGCGGGAACTGAATACCGGCGCACTGCGGATAACCACCACCATCGACGCCAAGGCCCAGCAGGCCGCGCTCGGCGCGATCCGCGATCGGCTCGACCCGCAGCCGCCCGAATTGCGCGGCGCGGTGGTTTCGATCGACCCGCGCTCCGGCGCGGTGCGCGCCTACTACGGCGGATCAGATGGCATCGGCTTCGATTTCGCGCAGGCACCGCTGCAAACCGGCTCCGCGTTCAAGGTGTTCGCGGTGATCGCGGCGCTGCAGCAGAACATTCCGCTCACCCGCGTGCTCGACAGTTCACCGGTGACCGATCGCGACACCAGGATCACCAACGTGGAGGGCGAATCGTGCGGTAGGTGCTCGATGTCCGAGGCACTGAAGCGCTCACTGAACACCAGCTTCTACCGGCTGACCATGTCGATGTTCGACGGACCGAAGGCGATCGCCGACGCCGCACACGAGGCCGGGATTCCGGAGGAGATTCCCGGCGTCGCCGGTAAGGCGCTGACCGAGGAAGGCGGGCGGCCGCTCAATGGAATCGTGCTGGGCCAGTACCTTGTTCGCCCCATCGATATGGCCTCGGCCTATGCCACGATTGCGAATTCCGGTGTTTACCACCAGCCGTACTTCGTGCAGCGGGTGGTCGCGGGCGATGGCCGGGTGCTGCTCGATCGGGGCGCACCCGATCAGCAGGTCGGCAAGCAGCTCTCGGCGGGTCAGCAGCGCATCCCGCGCGGCATCGCCGACAACACCGCCGGGGCGATGATCCCGATCGCCGCGTATTCGAATGGGCACGGCCTGTCCGGCGGTCGGCCCTCCGCCGCCAAAACCGGCACCACCCAGCTCGGCACGACCGACCAGAACAAGGATGCGTGGATGATCGGCTTCACGCCGTCGCTGTCCACCGCGGTCTGGATCGGCACCGAACAGTCCGAGCCGATCCGCACCGCACGCGGCGCGGATATCTACGGCTCCGGCCTGCCCTCCGATATCTGGAAACAGCTGATGGACGGCGCACTCGACGGCACGCCGATCGAGCAATTCGCGGTGTCCGCGCCGCTCAGCAGCCCGCCGAATCCGGGCAAACCCTCCAGCGGCAGCTACGACGTCCTGATCCCGCCGTCCACCACCTCGACCGCACCGGTCCTCGTGATCCCGCCCGCACCGCAGCAGCCTAAGGAAGTTGAAATCTTCCCCGGATTGAGCATTCCGGTCCCGGGTTGACCGATTCGCTATGAATGTTCGTTTACCGGGGCCACGGGAACGCATGACGTGGCAACATCGTTGCCCATAGTGCAGGTGATGGGCAACGGCGCCGACCGCGCGCGCGGCATGGCGAGGACCGAAACCAGGCCGACGCCGACGCCGCAAGATCGATGAGAGAGGATATGCGCACAAGCGACGACACGGCGGCGTGAGCGGCGGGCCCGCACGAGGCAGCGTGCGCGATCGGGCACCGCGAACGCCGCCGATCGAATACAGCGGCGCGCGATGGGCCCGGAGCGCCGCCAGATGGAGACAGACTAGACATAGGGGCTACGCCGGTGGATTTCAATGTCGTTGACCGTCCCGAGACGCTCGTGGCGGGCACAGTGCTTCGCAGCCCGGCGCTCGCGGTCGAGGGGCCGCGGCGCGCGAAGGTGGAGGAGGCGTGGAAGCGCAATCTGGCACGCACCCTGCCCGGGCCGCCGACGACCGCATACGTCGACCACGCTCCGGAGATCAACTCGTACCTGACCCATATCGTCGGCTACCGCTGCCACACCCTCACGGATCTGCTCCCCGGTGACGTGCTGGCCCGGGTGCCCGCTGGCCGGTTCGCGCGGTTCACCCTCAGCGGCGACAACCTCGGCGACACCATCGTGACCATCTGGCGCGCGGTGTGGGATGCCGAGGCCGCCGGACGCTTCGTGCGCTCGTATACCGGTGACGTGGAGCATTATCCGGACGCGCGCACCGCCGAGGTGTTCGTGGCGCTGGCAGAAGAACCGGTCGACGGGTAGGAACAGCTGTGGATTTCGAAATTGTCACATTGGACGAAAGCCTGGTCGCCGGACTGACCGTCCCACTGGCCGGGCGCGAGGTGACCGCCCGCGACCTGGACCTGGTGAATTTCACCTGGGACCGGTACCTGGCGCGCGAGAAGAATGTGCCGCGAGTGGCGGCCTATATCGGACAGAACGACCATGCCGTCGCCGTCCTGGGCTACGAGGTCGCCGAAATGGACGATATGGACGCCGGTGACGTGCTGACCCGCATTCCGTCCGGCCGCTACGCGAAATTCGTTGTCTCCGATAAGCCCTACGACCTGCTGCGCACCGCATGGGCGCAGGTCCGCAAGGCGGAGAGCGCGGGCACCATCACCCGCTCGCATACCGCCGAACTGGAGCGCTATACGGGGCCGACGTCGGTCGAGGTGTACGTCTCGCTGGACTGAGTTTTCGAGGCTGGTTCGGGGGGCGCAGGTTCGTCTGGGCGGGCCGAAGTACGGAGTCCGGACAGGCCGAGCAAGTCCAGACGAGCCGAGCGACCGAGTTCGGAACGGCCGAGCAACGAAATCCGAACCAGTCGAGCGACGGAATCGAAAGAGGGCCGGGCTGACGGAATTCCGCGGCTCGGCCCTCGGCCATTCCCACTCACTACAGATCAGCGAGCTGCTACACCACTCTGCCGGACACAAGTTCGGCTTGCCCGATCCCCGACATAACAGTGCGTTCAGAAGTCGGGTCTGTCGAGCCACCATTTGGGGTGATCTGCTACCAGGCCCTGAATACCGCAAAGCCGGGCCGAAGAGTTGCTCCGGCCCGGCTTTCGTGTGAAGTGACTACTCAGCCCCGATGATGAACGCTTCCAGCTGCGCGCGCGCGATATCGTCGGCCAGCTGCTTGGGCGGGGACTTCATCAGGTACGCCGAGGCCGGGAGCACGGGGCCGCCGATGCCGCGGTCCTTGGCGATCTTCGCGGCGCGCACCGCGTCGATGATGATGCCCGCCGAGTTCGGCGAATCCCAGACCTCGAGCTTGTACTCCAGGTTCAGCGGCACATCGCCGAAGGCGCGACCCTCGAGCCGGACGTAGGCCCACTTGCGGTCGTCGAGCCAGCCGACGTGATCGGACGGGCCGATGTGCACATCGTTGGCGCCCAGCTCCTTCTTGAGGTTGCTGGTGACGGCCTGGGTCTTGGAGATCTTCTTCGACTCCAGCCGCTCGCGCTCGAGCATGTTCTTGAAGTCCATGTTGCCGCCGACATTGAGCTGCATGGTGCGGTCGAGCTGCACGCCGCGGTCTTCGAACAGCTTGGCCATCACGCGGTGGGTGATGGTCGCGCCGACCTGGCTCTTGATGTCGTCACCGACGATGGGAACGCCCGCCTTGGTGAACTTTTCGGCCCACACCGGATCGGAGGCAATGAATACCGGCAGCGCGTTGACGAAGGCCACATTGGCATCGATGGCGCACTGGGCGTAGAACTTGTCCGCCTCTTCCGAGCCGACGGGCAGGTAGGAGACCAGGACGTCGACCTTGTTGTCCTTCAGCACCTTTACCACGTCGACCGGCGCGGCCTCGGACAGCTCGATGGTCTCGGCGTAGTACTTGCCGATACCGTCCAGCGTCGGACCACGCTGCACGACAACGTCGCTCGGCGGCACGTCGGAGATCTTGATGGTGTTGTTCTCGCTGGCGAAGATCGCCTCGGCCAGGTCGAAGCCGACCTTCTTGGCGTCGACGTCGAACGCGGCGACGAACTTGACGTCGCGAACGTGGTACCGGCCGAACTTGACGTGCATCAGACCGGGCACGGTCGCGGTCTCATCCGCGTCCTTGTAGTACTGCACGCCCTGGACCAGCGAGGAAGCGCAGTTACCCACGCCGACGATGGCGACGCGGACCTCGGGGATGGCAGCCGACGAAGTCGGCGGGGTGGGCGAGGTTAAGCTGGTGTTTTCAGCCTTGTTGACTTCACTCATGGCCGATATTTCCCTCTTTCTGTGGTGCCGCCTTCGTCGATTGCTCCGCCGCAATCAACTCGTTGAGCCAGCGCACTTCGCGCTCGCTTGATTCCAGACCGAGCTGGTGGAGTTGGCGGGTATAGCGATCCAGCGAGCCACTGGCCTTCTTGATCGCCTCCCGCAGACCCTCTCGGCGCTCCTCGACCTGCCGTCGCCTGCCCTCCAGAATCCGCATCCGCGCTTCCGCGGGGGTGCGGCTGAAAAACGCCAGGTGAACGCCGAAGCCGTCGTCGGTGTAGTTCTGCGGTCCGGTATCGGCGAGCAGTTCGGTGAAACGCTCACGCCCGGCCGGAGTCAGTTGATAGACCCGCCGCGCGCGACGGGTGACGCCCGCGACGTTCTCCTCCGCGATCAGCCCATCCGTCTGCATGCGACGCAGCGTCGGATAGAGCGACCCGTAGGAGAAGGCCCGAAACGGCCCGAGCAACCCGGTCAGCCGCTTGCGCAGCTCGTACCCGTGCATGGGCGCTTCGAGGAGCAGCCCGAGAATTGCCAACTCGAGCATCGGGCTTCACCCCCTGACTGTGTGTGCAGACCTAACCGATGGATGCGACTTCTCACTATATCGGAGCGATATAAACGTGCATAGTCGTCGGCGATACATATAGCTGTTCTCCCAGGTAGAAGCTGTTAGGTCATATCCATCCGACATGAAAGAAGCCCCGCCACCTCGTCATACGCACGAGGGACGGGGCTTCTCAGCGCCCGGTTAGAACCGGTCGAACTCCCCATCCGCCACCCCAGCGGTGAAGGCTTTCCACTCACCGGGGGTGAAGACCAGCGCGGGTCCGGTGGGGTTCTTGGAGTCACGAACGCCGACCATGCCCCGGTCGAGGAATGCCACCTCGCATTCCTTGCTGCCACCGCTACGGCTGCTCTTGAACCAACGGGCTTCGGACAGGTCGACGTTCACTCTTCCTCCTTGCCTCGCCCAGCAACAGATTTCCTTGCATAACAATCAATTTCTGCTGCCGCTCCATCCAGCGCTGGGTGCTGGGATGCGTTCGCACGGTCAGTGACGATCGAACTCGCCATCCTGCACGCCAGCAGTAAAGGCTTCCCACTCACCAGGCGTGAAAACCAGTGCCGGGCCGGTCGGATTCTTGGAGTCACGCATCGCGACATTGCCGCCGTCCAAGTGCGCCACCTCCACGCAATCTTGTCCCCCGCCGCTGTGACTGCTCTTGAACCACTCGGCTCTGGATAGATCAACGTTCACGCTGGTACTCCTTTGCCTTGTCCCGCAACAGATTTCTGCTGCTTTCATCCAGCGCTTCCTGGTGGATGGGTTTGTTCGCTCAGCGACGGTCGAACTCGCCATCCCGCACGCCAGCAGTGAACGCTTGCCACTCGCCAGGAGTGAAGACCAGCGCCGGTCCGGTCGGGTTTTTGGAGTCACGAACGCCGACCATGCCGCCGCCCAGATGCGCGACCTCCACACATTCTTGTCCTCCACCGCTGTGGCTGCTCTTGAACCAGTTCGCGCCGGACAGGTCAACGCCCACCTTCGTACTCCTTTGCTACCGCACGCAATAGATCTCTGCTGGGTTGGGTATCGAGCGCGGCGCGCTGAATGACCCCGTATCCGTCACGGTACCGCTTCACATCGGGCAACCGCTCGAGGAAGATCCCTCCGGTGAAGCTCTCGACATAGACCACACTGGGTTCCTCTGGGTTGCCCTTCTTGTCCATGTCGAAGTCGAGTATCACGAATGGGCCAGTCGACCATCCGACTGGCAATCCAGCCCGGAACGGCAGCACTCGAAGGTCGACGGTCGGAAGAGTACTGATGTCGGCAAGCAGGCGTGACTGCGCGGACATCACCTTTGGAGAGCCGATCACCGTCCGCAATACACTCTCGTGGAGAACCGCTGACAATGTCGCCGGTCGTCGTCTCCGCGTGATGTGTCCCTGGCGACGACCGCGTAATTGCACGCGTCGATCGATCTCGTCCGCAGAGTCGTTGGGAAAGAACACGCTGTCGAGCGCACGAGCATAGTCGGCGGTTTGGAGTAGTCCAGGTACGACGGATGGCTGGAAGAAGGTCAGCTCTCGCGACGACGACTCCAACCCCATATACACATCGAACGCCGGAGTGATCAACGCTCCGTAGTCGTGCCACCACGACTTCACCGCAGTTTGCTCGGCGAGCGCTATCAAATCCGCGGTGCGCTCGGCGCCTAGCTGATACTGCTCACACAGCAGCCGGATGTCATGCGTTCGAATCTTCTCCGTCTGCCCCTTTTCTAGCCGCTGCACGCTGCTCTTACCCCACTCCATAAGCTTCGCGGATTCGATCAGAGTCATGCCGAGCGCTTCACGCGCCTCGCGCAGATGACGGCCGAGCTGGCGACGCGGCAGCGTGCTGCCGCCTTTCTCTTCGGACAAGCCTTCCCCCTAAGGGCAGTCGAATTTCCCAGGCGGGGAAATGCTCTCACGTCGACTGGGCAACAACCTGGGGAATCGAGCAATTCGTTGGGTTCCCAGATTCTCCTTCCCGACAGCAGCCGAACGGAGTGTGCTGAATATGCGCCCGGCAGGGAGAACGGCCAGCTTGCCCCGCAGGCAGTCCCCTTCCGGCCCAGAGATATTCAGGGGTTGCGGGACCGGGCGCACTCATCGTCGTCGAGGTCCGGGAGGTCGGCAGATGCCGAAGCGAAAGCTTCCACAGCGAGACCCGTTCATAGGCCCGCCAGCCGAATACAGCGGCGCCCCAGCCGAAGTGGTCGAGCTTTTCGCGACCGCCATCCACGAGTGGGCAGACCACTCAGAACCACCCATGTGCCGGGCCAACGATTCCCCCGGTATCGGACGTGCCACCGGAAAGGGGCCGTGATGCGCCGAGATTCCCTGCGAACCACGCGAACTCACGACGGCAGCAAGCTCGCCGTATGGCAACTGATCCAAAATTCCGCCCGCATCCTCCGCGTGCAATTCCCCCAAGAATCCTTCACCGCCCACCGCCTCCCCTCCCGCACCCCACTCCCCGACGTACAACCCGGCACCATCCTCTTCGACACCACCCCAGACCTCGTCGACGCCCGCCAACTACTCCCCACCCACAACGACCTCTGGAACGCCCTACGCGACGACTACTGGACCGCCCTGATGTCCCGATCAGACCTCCCAACCCCTTTGGGGCACAACACAAATGACTGAACCCAACCCCCACCGATCAGCCATCGATCCAACAGTCGCCGCCCTACTCGCCGCCTTCCACGAAGACACCCCCCTCAAACTCGAACGCGCCCCCGTAGACAGCCACCCGCTATACGAACACGCAGACGGAAAGCTGTACGAACTAAACGAGGACGGAACCCTATCCGAACTCAGCCCCGAAAGCTGACCCCCAAACCCCCACCCCATCCGCACTCCTGCCGTTCGATCACCATGCACCGACACAGCCAAACGCCGAAAGTCCCCCACACCCGCGCATTCTCGAGTGGGCGCCGTGGATGCACCCGCCCGAGCACGCCCTGCCGCGACACAGTCCTGGACCGGTGATCACCATGCACTGATGCAGGTAAACGTCGAGAGACCCCTGCACCAACGCATTCTCGAGTAGGCACTGAGGGATGTAGGCGCCTGGGCATGCTCGGCGGTGTTGGGATGCTTCCGCGGCGGAGTCCTGGACGGGTGATCATGATGTGCTGATGCGGGCAATCGCCGGAAGCCGCCACTGTTGTTTGCCGGGTTGGAGGGACTACCACGTTGGCAGTTGAGGGAACAGCGACGGTATCGAGAGGGGATGTTCCAGATCCCGCGAAATGCCGATCTGCCCGCTCGCGCCCGATTCCGTGCAGGTCTCGCCAGCAGGAGCCGCGCCGCGAGCCTAGCGTCGCCAACCCTCATGGTTCGAGTAGGACTCGAACGAATAGCGCGTATCGCGGTCCCATTCTTCGCCGGTCTGCCGCTCGTAGGCCCGCTGGGCGACATAGAGCAGCGGTTCGCCCCACCGGTCAGCGAAGGCCGCGAAATTGGCCGGGTCCTCGAAAACACTCTGGTAGGCAGCGCGGCCCGCGGCCACCACCGCCGCCCGTACATAGAGGAACTGGTCGCCGGACATGTTCGCGCCGAAACACTCGAGATCGAGCCGGTACAGCGACTCGGCAAGCAGCTCGCCGAACCCGGTGATTTCCGAGAGCGGCCGAGACGAGAGGAAGTGTGTCAGCCGACCGATCGGTTCCATCTCGGTTCCGCCATCGAGGGTGCCGATCAACTTCCAGAACGTCTCCCAATCCACCACGGCACATTACGCCTTGGTGCCTTTAGACCGACAGCCTCAACCAGTAGACAGAGCAACCTGTTCCAATCTCCGAGGGCTGTCGGTGATCCCTCGACCGACAACGCGGTGATCCCACAACCGCGGCAAACGACACCCACACCAGCGCATGCCCGAGCGGCCCGAACGCGGACCCGAGCACACCGCACCCCACCACCATCACACAGTCCTGGACCGGTGATCACCATGCGCTGGTGCCGGCAAACGTCGAGAAGACCCCTGCACCAGCGCATTCTCGGCGAGCGGCACAAATGCGCCAGCTCGCATCGGATGTCGACAGAAGTGCTTGCGGGGGGGCAATCGGTGCTCTGGAGAGGCGCGCGTTTGTGGGGCGGAACTGGATCAGTGGCTGGACAGCGCGCACTACGCAGACCCATTGCTGCCGGCACGTGGTAATCGGTGCGAAACTGCACCCACCCTCATGGATCGGACTGCTCGGACCCGAGGTCGACAGCGTTCGGTATCCGACACGCCGCTGGTGAGTACAAATGCGATAACGGCCGCACCTACCGCCGCGGACGACACGGCGGCCTGATTACCAGCGGCCGCCGATTCGAGTGCGGTGGTCGCGGCGCCGCCAGTGCGTCATCGGGACGCTGCAGATCGTCGACCAGGTCACCGAGGTCGCCGAGCGTCCGCGCGGATTCGGCCAATTCCGAGAGCGTCTGATGTTCCTCCTCGGTGAGCTGTCCGTCACTTCGGGCGCTGTCGAGCAACTGCCTTGTTGTGTCGCGATCGGCGTCGCGGGCTCGGGTGTGATCGGGATAACGGCCCGTAGTTCCGGAGCGGCGCAAGGGGTTACGCGTCGGCGTCGGCGCATCGGCGACCAGATCGCGCACGGCCGAAGGGAGCTGCAGATCGCTGGTGAGCCGGTCCAGGTCGGCGATTGTCTTGGCGACCTCGGCCTCGGCCGTGCGATCACGATATTCATCCGCGCCGAGCTGCCCTTCCGCATACGCCGCATCCAGCACACCGGACGCGTTTGCGCGGTCGAGGTCACGCGCGCGCATACGTCCGGATGCTGCGGGGGACACAGGGAAATCGTAAAGGGCCGACGCCCGGATTGTCCCAGTTCGGCAACCGATACTGGTCGGTCGATCCAGCACAGGCCAGCGCGGCCCGCGCGCGGCACCGCTACTCTGGTTCTCGTGCGAATCCAGCGGCAGGTGGTCGACTACGCCCTCCGGCGTCGGTCGCTGCTGGCTGACGTCTATGCGGGCCGTGTCGATGTCGCCGAGGTTTGTGATGCGAATCCCTATCTCTTGCGTGCGGCGAAGTTCCACGGTCGGGGGAGCGAGGTCACATGCCCTATCTGCCGGAAAGAGCAATTGACGCTCGTATCCTGGGTCTACGGCGACGGCCTCGGCCCGATGGCGGGTTCGGCTCGCACACCAGAGGAACTGATACGCCTCGCCGAGACTCGCGAGGAGTTCTCGGTCCATGTCGTCGAGGTATGCCGGAGCTGCAGCTGGAATCATCTGGTGCAGTCCTATGTGCTCGGTACCGCTCCGTCGCCGACGCGACGTCGCACTGGCACCAGGGCCAGCCGGCGCACCGCAGCCGAATGATGTGCCAGGTCATCTGCACGTCGGGTGACACGCGGAGCCTCGACGCGTCCGCCGCGGCGACGATCGCCGCACCGCGCCCTGCAGACCGATACGAGTTATGGAGATCTTGTCAGTGAATTCGCCCTACGAGACCCCCAACGGCGATGAACCGCACGGCGGCCGAACCCAGCGAAGTTCACCTCCTCCGAACCCGTATCCCGGCCAGCGCCCGCCCGGTCCCCCACCCGGACAGCGGCCTGGCCCTGGCGCACGCCCGCCGCAGGGCGGCCAGCCGCCGCAAGGCGGCTATGGCGAGCCGCGCGGACCGCAGCCGCCCCGGCGCCCCGGTCCACCCCCGCAGGGTCCGCCCCCGCAAGGTCGCCCGCCGCAGGGTCGGCCACTGCCCAATAACGCACCTCCGGGCGCACAGTCCACGCAGAAGATCGAGCGTCCGCAGGACGGGCGCGCCGGTTCGCTGACCGATGCCGTCGCCGAGCGCAACCGGCGGTCGGCCCCGCCCACCGGTCCCCGACCGGCCAGCCCGCGTCCCGGCCAGGACCGCCCCGGCGCGCGCCGCACCAATGGCGCAAGTACCACCGGTGAGCGCCGCGCGACCGCTGGCGCACCGCCATCGGGACCACCGCCGCGTCGCAACGGCGCCGACGGCGGCTCCGGCGGACCGGGCGGGCGTCGCCCCGGTGCCAAGAAGAAGTCGCCCTGGAGGATCGTGCGCCGGGTCATCTATGTGCTGCTAGCTCTGTCCATCGTGCTGCCGAGCGTGGTCTTCCTGATCGCCTATTCGACGGTTTCGGTACCCCAGCCGGGCGACCTCAAAACCAACCAGGTCGCGACCATCCTCGCCAGCGACGGCACCTCGGTGATCAGCAAGGTGGTGCCGCCGGACGGCAACCGCACCGATGTGACCATCGATCAGATTCCGCCGCATGTGCGCAATGCCGTGATCGCGGCCGAGGACCGGGACTTCTACACCAACCCGGGCTTCTCGGTCTCCGGCTTCGTGCGTGCCGCCAGGGATCAGGCGCTCAACAAGGAGAGCGCGGGCGGTGGCTCGACCATTACCCAGCAGTACGTGAAGAACGCACTGGTCGGTGACGAACACTCGCTGACCCGCAAGCTGCACGAGCTGGTCATCTCGGCGAAGATGGCGCGCCAATGGAGCAAGGACGAGATCCTCGCCGCCTACCTCAACACCATCTACTTCGGTCGCGGTGCGTACGGCATCGATGCCGCGGCCAAGGCCTATTTCGGCAAGCCGGTCCAGGATCTGACCATCGCCGAGGGCGCCGTGCTCGCCGCCACCATCCAGCAGCCCTCCGGCCTGGATCCGGAGAAGAATCCCGACGGCGCGAAGACCCGCTGGGGCTATGTGCTCGACGGCATGGTCTCCGGCGGCAATCTGAAAGCCGAGGAGCGCCAGGCCCAGCAGTTCCCGCAGGTGGTCCCGCTGTCCACCACCAAGGACAAGAGCTTGGACTCCGGCCCCGAGGGCTTGATCAAGACCCAGGTGCTCAAGGAGCTGTCGGCCGCGGGCATCAGCGAGCAGCAGCTCAATACCGCTGGCCTGTCGATCACCACGACGATCGATCCGAAGGCGCAGCAGGCCGCCGTCGACGCCGCGCAGAAGAAGATGCAGGGCGAGCCGGAGAAGCTGCGCGCCGCGGTGGTGTCGGTGGATCCGAAGACCGGTGCGGTGCGCGCCTACTACGGCGGTGACGACGGCCAGGGCTACGACTTCGCCAATGCAGGTCTGCAGCCGGGCTCCTCGTTCAAGGTCTTCGGTCTGGCGGAGAACCTGGAGCTGGGCAAGCCGCTGTCGGAGATGTACGACAGCTCGCCGATCACCGTGAACGGCATCAAGATCACCAACGTGGAAGGCGAGCAGTGCGGTACCTGCACCATCGCCGAGGCGCTGAAGCGCTCGCTGAACACCAGCTTCTATCGCATGGAGCTGGATATGCAGAACGGTCCGGCGAAGATTGCCGATATGGCGCACAAGCTCGGCATCCCGGACACCATCCCCGGCGTCGGCAAGTCCCTCGTCGAGCCGGACGGTTCCGCGCCGAACAACGGCATCGTGCTCGGCCAGTACCAGGCCAGGGTGCTCGATATGGCCTCCGCCTACGCGACCTTGGCCGCCTCCGGCATCTACCACGCACCGCACTTCGTCACGAAGGTGGTGACCGCCGACGGGCAGGTGCTGCTCGACCGCGGTGACGTGGCTGGCGAACGTCGCGTCTCGGAGGCGGTGGCGGATAACGTAACCGCCGCGATGAAGCCGATCGCCGCATGGTCGCGCAACCACAACCTGGCCAACGGCCGCGAGTCGGCGACCAAGACCGGTACCGCCCAGCTCGGCGACACCGGCGAGAACAAGGACGCCTGGATGGTCGGCTACACCCCGTCGCTGTCCACGGCGGTGTGGGTCGGCTCGATCGACAACTCGGCGCTGCGCAACTACAGCGGCGGCATGGTCTACGGTTCCGGCCTGCCCTCGGATATCTGGAAGGCCACCATGGACGGCGCCCTGCAGGGCACGCCCAACCAAACCTTCCCGAAGCCCGCGCCCATCAAGGGCCAGGCCGGTGTGCCCGAGTGGTCGGCGCCGTTCACCCCGCCCTCGACCACGGAGGTACCGCTGATACCGCCGATCCAGATCGTTCCGAACACCATCGACACCCCGTTCGGGCCGATCCAGATTCCGGGCGTGCAGCCGCAGACCCAGCAGCGCCAGCCGCAGCAACAGCAGCAGCAGCCGGAATCGACGCCGCTACCCGGGCAGCCGACGGTGAACTCCGATGGCTCGCTAGCGACGACCACCGGGTCACCCCAACCCGGCGGCGGCAATGGGAACGGCAACGGCGGCCAACCGACGCGCACCCGGTAGCCTCGGGTGCCGTGACCGAAGCGCAACTCATGGACGAGCGGACAAACGCGAGCGCGCCGCAGCCCGATGGGATGCAATCCGGTACAACGCATTCCGCCGGGGCGCAGCACCCCGGCGCCCCGGAGCAGGCGCGCGGCGCGGCGCACTACATCGCGCCCGCGCCGCTCGCACCCGATCTACGCTCGTGCGACGGCCGGGATCGGCCCAGCCGCAACGATTCCCTGACCGCGCAGCTCAGTACCGTCATCGGCGGGCCGGTCGGTGACCACGCGCTGATCGGCCGGGTCCGGTTCTGGACCCCGATGCGGGTATTGCTCGCCTTCGCGCTGGTCTTCCTCGCGCTGGGCTGGGCGAGCAAGGCGGGCTGCATCCAGCAGACGACCGCCTCGGACGGTTCGCTCACCCTGGACTGGAACAACGGCCGCCAGTACGTGGCCATGTGCTACTCGGATACGGTGCCGCTCTATGGTGCGGAACGCTTGAACGAGGGCGCGTTCCCGTACAAGAAGCAGTGGACCGAATCGACTCCGGACGGCGGCCGGGAGACCAGGTACATGGAGTATCCGGTGCTGTCCGGGCTCTATCAGTATGCGGCGATGCAGGTCGCCAAGACCTGGGACGCGTCACCGCTGCCCGGTGCGTTGCAGGTGGTCATCTACTTCAATGTGGTCGCGGTCGGCCTGGCCATGGCCTGGCTGGTCACCGTATGGGCCTCCGCGCAACTCGCGGGGCGGCGGGTCTGGGATGCCGCGCTGATCGCCTGCTCGCCGCTGGTGATCGTGCACATTTTCACCAACTTCGACGCACTCGCAACGGCTTTCGCCGCCACCGGCCTGCTCGCCTGGGCGCGCCGCCGACCGGTACTCGCGGGTCTGCTGCTCGGACTGGGCGGCGCGGCCAAGCTATACCCGCTGCTGCTGCTCGGACCGATCCTGGTGCTGTGCCTGCGCGCCGACCCACTGCAGCGGGTGCCGAGCGCACGCCTGGGCCTGCGCCTCAGCGATATCACCGGATGGCACACCGCGCTGACCTGGCTCCGCGAAACCCCGTATCGCCTGCAGTTTCTCAGCGCCCGCCCACTCGGCGCGGCCGCGCTCACCATTGCGTCGGCGGCCAGCACCTGGCTGGTGGTGAATCTGCCGATCCTGCTGCTGTATCCGAACGGCTGGCGGGAGTTCTTCCGGCTCAACACCACTCGGCACGCCGATCCGGACTCCATCTACAACGTCATCACCTCGTTCACCGGCTGGGACGGATTCGACGGCAAGATCGACCACACCCATCAGCCGACCATTCTGAACCTGGTTTCGCTGCTGGTATTCGTCCTGGCCTGTGCGGTGATCGCCTATATCGCGCTCACCGCACCGCGCCGTCCGCGCCTGGCCCAGCTGTGCTTCCTGGTGGTGGCCGCCTTCCTGCTCACCAATAAGGTGTGGAGCCCGCAGTACTCGCTGTGGCTGGTGCCGCTGGCCGTGCTCGCGCTGCCGCATCGCCGAATTCTGCTGGCGTGGATGACCATCGACGCGCTGGTCTGGGTGCCGCGCATGTTCTACTACCTCGGCTTGGACCGCAAGGGCCTGCCCGAGCAGTGGTTCACCGGCACCGTGGTGCTGCGCGATCTCGCGGTGCTCGGGTTGTGCGCGTTGATCATCCGGCAGATCTACCGGCCGGAGGAGGATCTGGTCCGGCGCGATTTCGTCGACGATCCGGTCGGCGGCATCGTCGATCGCGCGCCGGACCCGCTGCTGCCGTGGCTGCCCGAGGCGCTGCGGCCGCGAGTGGCCCTGCGCTAGCGAACCCGCCCGAAAAGCCCACCAGGCCCCCGTTCAGACGGCTCCTGCCGCATCGCCCCTGGGGTCCAGGGGGCGGTCGTGTGGCGGTCGAATACGGCGAATTCGACCGCCGTACGACTACGCTCGGCGAGCAGCCTATGGGGGTGGGGCAGCGATCTGGATGGACGGGGTGCTAGCTGGTGCGCAGGAAGCGCGCCTGCCTGGCCGGTTCCCTCGGCAACAGGTCCAGATCCAGCTGCCACGCGCTGCCGGTCCACGGATCGAACAGCGGGGTGCCGTCCATTGTCGGCAGATGTCGACAGGACTGCGAAAGCATGGCCAAGGTGCCGTCACTGGAATCGGATTCGTCGGTGCCGACGATCACCGTGGACAGCCCGATCAGATCGCCGCGCATCAGCAGTACGGCGATACGCTGTGCGTCCGAGGTCTGGTAGCCGTGCGGGAAGTCGGCCGCGAGCAGCACCCGATGCTCGGTCGGCGGGGTGAAATTCCCACTGGAATACGCCAATTCGGCCAATTCGGCGGCGTCGACCAGGGCCTGCAGCCGCGCCGAGATCTCACCGAAATCGGTGATCGGCGGGCCGTTCAGCACCGGGGTCAGCGGACCGACGAGCTGCGCGAACGCGCCGGTCAGATCGATCATGTCGACCAGGGTGCGCCGACCGGGATCGGCCGCGAGCAGCCGGGCCAGCAGTGCGCCGACGATCGGGGTCGCCGCTGCCGTGGTTTCGGTATCGATCCACAGCGGGCGGGTCAGCGGCACCGGCACGCAGTACGGAATGCGCAGCGGCCCACGTTCGATTGCGTAGAGCTCGCCGAGCCGGATGCCGTCGCTCGGCGTCGGCGGCCGATCCCAAGCGGGTGAATCCCAGGTGGCCAGCGACGGCGGCAGCTGCCGATCGGCATCGGCGAGTTCGCGCATGAGCTGTTCGCTATCGCGCAGATGGTTGCCCTCGGCGGTGGCGATCAGATCGTCACAGCGGCGCTGTGCGGACCGACGCGCATCCTCGGCGGCCGGGGTGTTCCTGGTGGCCGGATCCGAAACCGCCGCCGACAGTTCCTGATCCAGCCGCTGCATGGCGTAATCCCGCGAGGAGATGAGCGCCGCGGCCGAACGCGCGGCATCCTCGAAGATCATCCACAGCCGCTCTAGTCCGTGCGCCACCTCGACCGGCGCCGGACCGCTCGCGCGGGAGTCGCCGGTGCCGGGACCGCTGATGGTGTCCTGCCCGCTGGCCCGTCCCGGAGCGCTGACCGGGTCGGCATCGCGCAGACCGGCCGCACTGGGCTGACCCGGTTGGCCGGACTGCGGCGTCGCCGGTTCGTCCACCTCGACGCCGTGCGCGGTGAGCAGCACGGCCAGTCCACCCGCATAGCCCTGACCGACCGCGCGCAGCTTCCAGTCGGTCCCGCGCCGGTACACCTCCAGACAGATCAGCGCGGTCTCCCCGGCAGCCGGATTGATCGCGAATTCCGCTGTCGCGACGTCAGCTACGGCGAGTGCGGCGGTGACCGCACCGAGCCCACCCGACGGTGCCGGTGCGGCCGGATCGGCACTGACCACCAGCAACACCGCCTGCGCGTCGGCGCGCACCTCGGCGAGCCGGATGGTGACGCCGTCCTCGGATAGCGTCACCCCCGCCGTCTCGGTCTGGTTGTAGAACACGAAATCGCCGGTATCGAAGACCCGCAGGTTCTGCGCGACGACGAGCGCGGAAACATCCAGGGCAGCCCCGGCTTTCGCGCTGAATCGAACGATATCGCCGGTCAGCACTATATTCTGACCGGCCTTCAGCTGAATCACGTTGTCCGCCCCGTTATTTCGTGTTCTGTTCGGTTCGCGCGCAGTCGCTGCGCGTATCGGTCAATTGGCGAGGAACCGGCCCAGCTGCGGAACCGCTTCGCCCGGATGTTTGGCCTGGAAGCCTTCGCCGAGGGCCTGCATCTTCCAGTCACCGCCGACCCGGAAGAGCTTGGCCATCGCCATCGCGGTGAACGGCATACCACCGGCGAGGGTGT
>NZ_JBEXLC010000096.1:0-34437 GCF_040609795.1 Nocardia sp. NPDC004604 | reverse complement strand
CCCGGGACGCGGGTCCATTGCTCTATTTGGACCGGTACTACCAGCAGGAGCAGACGATCCGCCGGGTGCTCACCGAACGTTCCGGACACCACCCGAAGGTGGATCCCGCCATCGTGCGCCGCGAACTCGATCGCCTTTTCGATGCCCCGGTCGGCGCGGCCCCGGACCGTCAGCGCATCGCCGCGGCACTCGCCGCCACACATTGGACCACGGTGGTGGCGGGCGGTCCCGGTACCGGCAAAACCCACACCATCGCCCGCATCCTGGCACTGCTCGACGCGCACCAAAAGGCGCATCCGAAGCTGCCCGCGCTGCGCATCGCCATGGCCGCGCCCACCGGGAAGGCGGCCGCGCGCCTGCAGGAGGCGGTGCGCGAACAGGCCGAAGCCCTCGGACTGCCCGAGCTCACCGCGGCCACCCTGCACCGGCTCCTCGGCTGGCAGCGCGGCCGTGCGACCCGGTTCCGCTACCACGAATTCAACCGGTTGCCCTATGACGTGATCGTCGTCGACGAAACCTCCATGGTGTCGCTGACCATGATGAGCAGCCTGCTGGCCGCGCTGCGCCCGGACACCCGCTTGGTTCTGGTCGGTGATCCGGATCAGCTCGCCTCGGTCGATGCGGGCGCGGTGCTCGCCGACCTGGTCGCGGGTCCCGTTGTGGGCGAACCCAATCCGGTCCTCGAACAGGTGCTCGGTGCGGAATCGGTTGCGGCCGGGGATAATCCGGAGGCACTCACCAGACTCGAACGCGCACGTCTGCGCGGCGGTATTGTCCGATTGACCCGCGGCCGCCGATTCGGCGGCAAGATCGCCGAACTCGCGGTGGCGGTTCGTGCGGGTGACGCCGATACCGCGCTGGAGCTGCTGCGTGCGGGTGGCGATGAACTGTCGCTGTGTACCCCGGACGACGCCACGCCGGTCCGCGCCGATGTCGTGCGTGCCGCCCGCGAGGTGACCGCGGCCGCCCTCGACGGTGCCGCCGCGGCCGCGCTGACCGCCCTGGAATCCCATCGCCTCCTGTGCGCCCACCGCCAAGGCCGGTTCGGCGTCGAACGCTGGGACCGCATGGCGGCCGAATGGGCGGCCGCCGGGGGCGCGGGACCGGACACACACCAGGCCCCGTGGTATCCGGGCCAACCCCTACTGGTCACCGCCAATGACCACGAGGCCCGCATCTACAACGGCGACACCGGTGTGATCGTGCGCATGCCCGACGGCTCCCTGCGCGCGGCCCTGCAGCGCGGCAGCGAACCATATCTGGTGCACCCCACCCAATTTCCGGCCGTGGTCACCGTTTTCGCCATGACCATCCACCGCAGTCAGGGCAGCCAGTACGACACCGTCTCCGTTGTCCTGCCCGAACCCGAATCCACCCTGCTCACCAGGGAACTGCTGTACACGGCGATCACCCGTGCCCGCCGCCACGTGCGCATCATCGGCACCGACGATTCGATCCGCGCCGCCATCGACCGCCGCGTCCTGCGCGCCAGCGGGCTGTCGCGGATCCCGGAGTCACAGTGATCTCCGGCGCGCAGATGGTCGCGCCGCGCAGGGACGAATTCGTGCGCGGCGAACACGAATACGCCTGGCGGAGGGACAGTGTGACCTGGGGATCTCACGTTTCGCCCGTCCCGGGCGTCTACCCGGCGTGAGATTGCCTCCGTTCGAGGAAGTGGTGGCCGAATACGGCCCGATGGTGTTGCGTGTCTGCCGGGCCGTGCTCGGCCCGACGGATGCGGCCGACGCGTGGTCGGAGACCTTCCTGTCGGCCCTGCGCGCCTATTCCGACCTCGACCCGAACACGAATATCGAGGCATGGCTGGTCACCATCGCGCACCGGCGCGCGATCGATGTGGGGCGCGCACTGACCCGCGCGCCCGTCCCTGCCGAATCCCTGCCCGAACGCGCGGCTCCGAACGCCGACCCGGCCGGTTATGACCCCGATCTGTGGGAGGCGCTCGCGGCACTGCCGCCCAAACAGCGGCAAGCGGTGGCCTACCACTACCTGGCCGGACTACCGCACGCCGAAATCGCCGCGCTACTGGGAAATTCCACCGACGCCGCCCGCCGCGCCGCCGCGGACGGGCTCAGAACCCTACGCAAGCTCTACCCGAAGGATCGAACATGATGGCCACTATCGACCGGGATCCGGACGGCCTCTTCGACGGCCTGAATGCGAACTCCGCCGAGATCCTGTCCCACCTGCAGCGGCGGCTGGCCGCCGACGCGCAGGCCGCCGGTCTGCTCGATATCGCCTACCGCACGCTGGATACCCCCGTTGGCACCCTGCTGCTCGCGGCCACTCCCGCGGGCCTGGTGCGGGTCGCCTACCCGAACGAGAACCACGACACCGTGCTCGCCACACTCGCCCAGCGGATCAGCCCCCGGGTCCTCGCCGCCCCCGCGCGCCTGGATGCCGTGGCGCACGAGATCGAGGAGTATTTCGCCGGTGCCAGAACCCAATTCGACCTGCCGCTGGACTTGCGGCTGACCGCCGGTTTCCGCCGCCAGGTGGTCGAGCAGCTGAGCGATATCGGCTATGGGCACCGGGCGAGCTACGCCGATGTCGCTGCGGCCGTCGGCAATCCACGCGCCGTGCGCGCGGTCGGCTCGGCCTGTGCGCACAATCCGCTGCCGGTCGTGATCCCCTGTCATCGGGTGGTGCGCAGCGACGGTTCGATCGGCCAGTACGTCGGTGGTATCGCCGCCAAGAACATCCTGCTGACCCTCGAAGCGGCGTGACGGAGAGCCGATGAAAATCCTTGCCGCACTGGAAGAACGAGTCGACGCCCAACCATGGCACACGTTGCTCGAGGAGATCGATGCCTACGGCTGCGCCCAGACCGGTCCGCTGCTGACTCCGGACGAATGCGCCGAATTCACCGCTATGTGGGACGATACGGCCCGCTTCCGGTCGACGATCGATATGGCACGCTACCGTTTCGGCCGGGGCACCTACCGCTACTTCGCCGATCCGGTCCCCGAACCGATCATGCGCCTGCGCGCGGCCTTCTACCGCCGCCTGCTGCCCATCGCCCGCAGCTGGGCCGACCGGCTCGGCGACCCGACCCCATGGCCCGACGGTTTCGCGGACTGGCTCGCTACCTGCCATGCCGCGGGCCAAACGAAGCCGACACCAATTCTGTTGCGCTACACCGAAGGTGACTGGAACGCCCTGCACCGCGACCTCTACGGCGAACTCGTCTTCCCACTACAGGTCGTCATCGGCCTGGACCGCCCCGGCATCGATCACACCGGCGGCGAATTCCTCCTTGTCGAACAACGTCCCCGTGCCCAATCGAAACCCACCGTCACCATCCTGGAACAGGGCAACGCCCTCATCTTCACCACCCGAGACCGGCCGACCCCGTCCGCCCGCGGCTGGTCCCGCACACCGATCCGGCACGGCGTCAGCCGAATTCGCGGCGGCCGCCGCCACACCCTGGGCCTGGTGCTGCACGACGCCGAATGAGATGTACACCCTGACCGACGCCAACGACCGCCCGTATCCGAGCCCCACTCCGGGCCGATACGGCGGCCATCGGCGCGGCAAACTCTACGGCCGCCTCGACTGCCCCTCCGCTCTGCGCGCCCTGGCCCGCGGCCACTACCGCGCCCATCGCGTCTTCTTCGCCGATGAAGCAACCGCCATCGCTGCCGGTTACCGTCCCTGTGCTGTCTGCCTCCCCGCCGCATATGCGGTATGGAAAGCCAGCTCTGGCTCGTGATCTCACGTTTCGTCGTCAGAGAGCGTCTACCCGGTGAAAGTTCGACATCGAGGAGCAACATCATGTCCGATACCTCCACCGCACGCCTGGTGTACGGTTCGTCCCTGGGCAACCTGGTGATCGAGGCGAATCCGACCGGTGTGTCGCGGGTCGCATTCACCGATATGCAACCCGCCGAGCCGACCGGTGAAAATCCCACGGCGCGTGAACATCTCGAAGCCGTGGCAGGGCAGATCGACGAATACCTCATCGGTGAACGCCGACAGTTCAGTGTCGCAATGGATTTGACACCGATGAGCGAATTCGACCGCGAAGTATTGCTGACGCTCGAGGCCACCACGGGTTACGGCCGGACGACGACCTATGGAGCCCTGACCCGGCAACTCGGCCGCACCACCGCCGACGCCCGCAAAATCGGTGGCGCACTCGCGCGCAATCACCTGCTGATCCTGCTCCCATGCCACCGTGTTCTCGGTGCCGACGGTGCGCTGACCGGCTATGCGGGCGGCCTGCCCGCCAAGCGGGCCCTGCTCGACCTCGAATCGGCCGACCTGCTGCTGCCGCTGGGCTGACACGCCAGGACGAATGCGGGAATATCGGCCGCTGCGGTGTGATTGCATGTGGTCATGACGAGCGCGGAGTTGTTGGTCGATGCATTCGGGCGGGTCCGGGAGAATGTGCATGGCGCGGTTGCCGGGCTGCGGCAGGACGAGTTGGCGGCTCGGATGGATCCGGACGCCAACTCCATTGCCTGGCTGATCTGGCATCTGACGCGAGTCCAGGATGATCACATCGCCGATGTCGCGGGATTCGAACAGGTGTGGACGGCGGCGGGCTGGGCCAAGCGGTTCGAACTGCCCTTCGGTGATGCGGCGACCGGATACGGCCACGGCGCTCCGGAGGTCGCCGAACTCGGCCGAATCTCGGCCGAGCTGCTGTTGGGCTACTACGACGCGGTGCACGCGCAGACGATCGACTACGTCTCCGGACTGACCGACGCCGATCTGCCCCGTATTGTCGACACCCGCTGGAATCCGCCGGTCACCCTGGGCGTCCGGCTGATCAGCGTCGTCGACGACGATATCCAGCATTCCGGCCAGGCGGCGTTCATTCGCGGAGTTCTGTTGCGCCGCAGGTAGTTTCAGTACTCGTCCGGCGTCCGCCCGAACAGCAGGTCGGCGGCGCGGACGACCACGTCCTGCCGGGTGCGGTCATGGTGATCGGCCGCAAGGAAGTGTTTGCCGACCGCCAGGCAGAAGGCGAGTAGGGCGCGTGCCTCGACTTCGTCCGGATCCGAGCAGATCGCGCCGAACAGCTCGCGCGCGTACTCCATCCGGTGGTTGTCCACTCGGCGTAGCCGTTCGGCGACCGTTGGGTCGCGGCGCGCCCAGTCGCGTACGGCGAGGTCGATCGGGAGGCGCTCGTCGGAGAAGGTGAGCAGGCCCGCCCGCCGGATCTTGGTCTGCGGATCGCCGCCCTCCCGCTCGACCTGAGCGCGAACCTCATCGGTGCTTTCGCGTTCCCAGGTATCGAGCATTTCTTCGAGCAGGGCGTTGCGGTCGGCGAAGTGTCCGTAGAAGCCGCCCTTGGTGACGCCGAGCGCCTGCGCCAGGCTCTCGATGCGGACGGCGTCCGGACCGCCGCTCGATAGCGCCAGCAGACCCTGCTCGATCCAATTGCTTCGTGGGGTGCGAGTGACGGCAACCATACCTTCAGTATCGCTGACGGTGTTGACACCGGCGCAGCGCCGGTTAGGATCGAAGTATACGGCAGCGTATATTTGAAAGCTGTTGGCACATCAGCGAATTGCGAGGGCAATGGTGTCCTCGCCAACGAGAGGGGACCGTGATGACGGTCGGATTCGTCGCCTTCCACTACCCGCGAACCGAACATTTCGACGACTTCGTGGCCCGCGTGCACAAGGTCGCGGCGGCCATGCGATCGGTGCCCGGATGCCTGTCCGTGGACTGCTGGATCAGCACCGACGGTGACGACGCGGTGGTTTCGACGGGGCAGTGGGAATCCGAGGAAGCCTTCGCGGCGTCGTTCGCCGCGGTCGTGGCGGCGCAGGTCGATGTCACCTTCGATGATCGCGAACACCGTCCGCGTCAGATCTTCAAACTCGCCGCCCGGTAGCGCGCGATGGACCAGAGAGACGGAGGCGGAGCAATGCGGCTCCCGGAATCCGCGCACACCTCCCGACCTTGGCGGATCCACGACATCGCACCCGATTTCCGGATCGAGGATGTGTGGGCACTGCCGACGCCGGGCGGTCCCGACGACTTCCCGCGACTGGTGCGGCAAGTAGCCTCGGGCAAGAATTCGAGTGAATTCTCCGTCATCTACCGCGCACTCTTCGCGATCCGCTGGAAACTCGGTGCGCTACTCGGCTGGGATAAAGACGATACCGGGGTCGGGGCGCGGGTGCCGTCGCTGCATGATCGGCTGCCCGCGGATCTGCGCGATGTGCCACCCGGACCGGTATTCGAAGGTGCGCCGTTCCGCTCGGTCTACCGTACCGACAGCGAATGGGTGTCCGAGATCGCCAACCGGACCATGCACGGGGTGATGCATATCGGCTGGGTACCGGACGAAACAGGTGGCTACCGCGGCCAGATGGCCGTGTTGGTGAAGCCCAACGGCGTGTTCGGGAAGCTTTATATGGCCGGAATCCTGCCGTTCCGGTACCTGCTGGTCTACCCGGCGCTGATGCGTGGCGTCGCACGCCGGTGGCAGGCGCAGACCGACGATCCGGTTGTGGAATAACCGGATTCGACCGAACTAGACGCTCTCCGGGCGCGGACTGGTCGCGGACTGGATCTGGCTGTGCCGGAGCCGATCTCGGTACCGGGTGGGAGTCCAGGCCAGGGTTTTGCCGATCAGAACCTAGGTCTCGGCCGCGCCGAGCAGGCTGGCTGTGGCCGCCATCGAAGTCCACTTCTGCACGCTCGAATCGCATACCGAGATCGCCGACGGTGAAGTTCTTACTGTCGACAATGCGGTGCGCAACTCCGCCGCCCGCGAACGCGAATATCTTGCCGGACAAGGCGGCGTGGCGCGATAACCGGGCACTCTCACATCGTCAGCTGCCTTGCGGGATAAGGGGTGCGACGGCCTCCGCGATTTCGGTGACATTATCGCATGGGGAGAGTTTGCGAGGGTGCAGACCGCGGGGGTCGTCCACCAGGATGTAGAGGGAGCCGGATTTCATATCGATATTGACGGTGCAGCCGCCGGGGACGTCCGGGCGCGCCTCGTAGCGTAGGGCTTTGCGGCCGCCGATGGTGAGTTCGGTTGCGGTGGGGAACTTTTCGCGAACTTGGTCGAGGGTTCCATTGGTTGTCTGGACACGGAATGTGTATGCGCTCCGGGCGACGTACGAGCAGCCCTTCAATTGGAAGCTGCCCGTCGAATCCTGTTTCGGGGTGGGAGTGCGGGCATTCCACTGGTGCGCGGTCAAGAATTCGGGCGTCAGCGCGGTGCAGGGGTCGAATGCGGCAGCGGTGTTCGGAGTGCTCGACGAGGCAGTCGAAGTGCCGGGCGTTGCCGGTCCGGGTGATGTCGAGGCTGGTGTCGGCGAATTCTCCCCGCTGCAAGCCGTGAGAACAATGGCCCCTGCCGTCAGAAAGCCCACTACCGCCGAAGAGCTTTTGGCGCTGGCCCTCATATGCGGATCTCGCGCATCCGGCGGGCGAAGTCTTCGTCGGTGCGCTCGTAGGCGTCACGGATGGTCTTGAAGAGCGTCTGGATCTCCATCGCGACCGCGATGTAGTCGCCGATGGTGTCGTAGGCGTTGTTCGGGCCGCCGAATGCCTTGTCCTGGAACATTTGCACCAACTCGATGGCCGACGTCAGCCGCGGGTTGTTCTCGCCGAGGCCCCATGTCGAGCGCTCGCCGAGCGCACGCGCATCGTTCTGTGCCAAGGAGAGATCGATGATCAAATTCTGACAAGCCGCATCGATATCAACGAACGCCTGCGGTTCCATCCGCACCTTCAGCGCCCCGGTCTTCGCATCCTCGACATACCCCCCGAACGGACTGTCAACAGCCATCGCGGTCGCCCCTTCCCATGGTCCCGTCTGATAATAGAGACGCACCCGCCGACGAAACGGTTCCATCGAAACATAGATCCGCCGCGCCGGGCCTGTTGTCCGATCGACCGATGCTCACGAAGCCGATGGCGCGCGCTGCTTCTCGACCACCGTGACAACCGCCCGCTGCCGCCGACCGGCACCCGGCAGCCACCAATTCGCCCGCCCCATCAGCTTGACCAACGCGGGCACCAACAGCATCCGCACGAGCGTCGCGTCGACGATAAGGGCGATGATCATGCCGATGCCGAGGAACCGCATCGGCGTCAGCGGTGACAGCGTGAACGCGCCGGTCACGAATACGAGCAGGGTGGCGGCGGCGGTGATCACCCGCGCGGTCCGCACCGTGCCGATGCGCACCGACCACGCGGTGTCGGCCCCGGCATTGTGGGCCTCGACCATGCGCGAGAGCAGGAAAACCTCGTAGTCGGTGGACAATCCGAAGACCACCGACACGATCAGCACCACCATGCCAGCGGCTAGTGGCCCCGAGCTGATGCCGAGTGGCCCGGAGAGGTGACCGTCGTAGAAAATCCAGGTCAGAATGCCGAAGGTGGCGGCAAGACTGAGGAATGCCATCGCGACCGCCTTGAGCGGCAATACGATCGAGCGGAATGCCGCAAGCAACAGCGCCACGGTCGCGGTCACCATCACCAGCACCATCCACGGCATCCGCGACACGATCGAATCGACGCTGTCCAGGGTCGCCGCGGTATCTCCGCCGACCTGAAGTGTCATTGCCGCAGGGGGATCCAGTCCGCGAATCGCCTCGACCGCCGCGGTGGCGGTCGTGCTCCGATCCGGTGCCGTCAAGAACGCGTGCAGTACAACGAAATCCTGGTCGCGCCCGACCTGCAGCACCTGGCGTACTCCGGCCACCGCGCCGATTTCGTGGGTTGCGGATTCGACCGCCGCCACATTGGGCACGGTTCCGTCGATACCGCGCAGTACCGCGGTAATGCCGCTGCTGGCGGCGGGAAACTGCGCAGTGAGTTCCTCGACGGTCGTACGCATTTCATTGCCAGCGGGCAGCGCCCGATGGTCGACATCGCCCAGCTTCAATCCGAAAAGCGGTGTGGCGAGGGCGAGTAACAGGGCGCCGACCACCACGGTCACCATTCCCGGCCGTCGCAGCACCGCGTCCACCACACGGCCCCAAAAGCGTTCGGTCCGTTCCTGTCTACCGGCCCGCCCGATGCGGGCACCGAACAGCGCCAGCATCGCGGGCAGCACCGTGAGCGAGAGTGTGGCAGCCAACGCCACCGCCGCTATCGCGCCGAACCCCAATGACCGCAGCACCGCTTGCGGATACCCGAACGTTCCTGCGAACGCGCAGATCAGCAGCAGTGCGGAGAATGCGACGGTGCGACCGGCGGTCGCGTAGGTCCGTTCGATCGCCGTCGCGATATCGTGCCCCTCGGCGATCTCCTCGCGGAATCGGGTGACCAGGAACAGGCCGTAGTCGATGGCCATCCCGAGCCCGAGTAGCGAGGCGATATTCAGTGCGAATGTACTCACCTCGGTGAATTCGGTCAGTACTCGGATCGTGCCCATCGCACCGAGTACCGCGAGCAGTCCGACCACCACCGGCATTGCGGCGGCGACGGCTCCACCGAACAGCAACACCAGGATGAGCAGTGTGATCGGCAGCGAAATCGATTCCGCCACAATGAGATCGTGCTCGGATTGGTGGTTGATCGCAGCGGCCAGCGCACTATAGCCGGACAACTGCGTGTGGATTCCCGGAACCCGCAGTCCCGCCTCGATATCCGGGTAGGCGCGCATGCGGGCGTTATCGTCGCCAGCGGTGAACACCACCGCGAGTGCCTGCCGGTTATCGGCGGAGTGCAGCAAGCCCTTGCGCGGCGGCGCGCTGTTCCAGTACGTCTCGATCGGGCGAGCCAGCACCGTCGCATCGATCCGGCCGAGCGCCTGCTGCACGCGCGGCCCGATATCGTCGAGTGTCTGCCCGTCCGGCACGGTGTAGAGCGCGACCACATCCGGGTTCTGCGGCCCGAAGTGCTGGCGGACGAGTTGGTCGACCATTGTCGATTCGCTGTGCGGATCGCTGTATCCACCGACGCTGACCCGGTCGGTGGTGCCCGTGCCGAGCAGGCCCAGCAGCAGGACCGCACCGATGACAACGGCCAGTACTGCGCGCGGGTGTGCGTTTACCAAACGTGCGAAGGTCGTCATAGCGTCGCATTCGACAGATCGCGCTCGAGCGTGGCGGCGAGGTGATCCAGCAGCGCCTCCAGGCGCGCCTCGATGCCTTCGCCATTGCGGCACGACACCGTGATATCGGTGGTCCCGCCGTACTCCACGATGCCGAAGAGCATCGGCATGATCCCGGTGTGCTGCGGTAGCACCCGCGCCGCGGTAGCGGTGAAACCCGGCCCGCTGAGCTCGTCGAGTTCGAACCTGCCGGTATGCGACAGGGTGGCCGACACGATATTCCGGTTCAGCCGGGCTCCGACCCGATTGGCCGCCCGCAGCACTGCCCGCACAACGAAGGGTGGACAGTGCGAAAGTCCGCCATTGTCCAGTTGATTCAGCTCGCGGTTCTCCTGCAGCCCGATGCGCTTCTGCGCGTTGATGGCCTGCCAATCGTCACCCGGCTCCACATCGAGGAACAGCGGCAGCGCGAGATTGGCGGTGGAGCGCATGCCCGGTGCATGCCGCCGCATATCGACCGGAATGAGGAAGCGGGACCTGGCTCCCGCCTGGGCGGCCAGTATGGCGGCCACCCGGGCGACGGTGCCCTTGCCGGTCACGGGTATGGACCGATTACGGAGCAACCAGGGCGACGCCGCGGGGTCCTGGCGGCCGCATCCGGCCGGGGACGGGAATACCGGAAGGACGAGGGTCGGTCGCCCCGGCGCGCCGAGGCGCGCGACGAGGTCGGCATCCGCGGTGGGATCGGTAGCGCCGAATGGTTCCTCACCGCGCAATGCCCGGAACACGTCCAGGACCCACATGCGCACGCCCATACCGTCCATCGCGCCGTGGAATACCCGGAATACGATGGTGACCGGATCGCCGGTCAGCAAGAGCACCTCGCAGGTGCGGTCCGGGGTCGGCCCGATCGGGCTGTTGAGGATCGGATCATTCTCCAGCGCGGGGTAATTCAGCGTGCCGCCCGGCACGATCCGCACCAGTGCGGGGGCACCGCTGTCCACCCAGTACTTGCCATCGCGCACCAGTCGGGACCCTGGATCGGCCGCCGAAGCGATATTTACGGCCCGTTGCAATTCGGCCGCTCGGATGGGGCCCGCGCCGGGGATGGCGAGTTGCATCAGGAACGGTGGACTCAGCTCGCGCGTCGCGAAGTACAGGCGCTCGGTGGGCGAGATCGGACGCCGAAAGACGTTGTCGGTGCGCATTATTGCCTCCGGAGTCATCGCAATGCCTTGGTGAGTTCGACAATGCCGCCCTGTGTTTCGAGCCAGTCCTTGAACCTCGCGATGCCGGTATCGCGATCGACGACGGGCCGATAGCCGAAATCGCGGGCTGCCGCGCCGGTGTCATAGGTGGCGCTGCGGGTCATCAGCGCCACGACATAACGCGACAGCGGGGGCGACCACCGCATCGCGATGGCAGGGACCTGCCAGACTGTTTCGATGACGCGCACCAATCCGTTGACCACGCGCGGATTCGGCTTTCTGGTCGGCGGCCGATAGCCGAGATCCATTGCCACCGCGCCGAGGAACTGCCACACATCGGTCTGCTCGGCATCGGCGATGAAATACGCCTTGCCGCCCACCGCATCCGAGCCGATCACCCTGACACAGGCGTCGACGATATTGTCGATATGGCACAGCGAAGCGAACACATCGCGGCCGAACGACAGATCCGGCAGCTTGCCCGCGGCCGTCCGGCCGAGCAGGCGCACGATCGGACCGGATCGGTCACCCGCACCCCAGATCGCCCGCGGCCGCAGCGCGCAGGTGGTGAATCCCGGTGCGTCCATGGCGAGTACGGCGCGCTCAGCGGCCGCCTTGGTCTCGGAATACAGGTTCAGATAGCGCCGCGGATACGGCACCGATTCGTCGATATCGAGCTGATCGCCGCCGTCGTAGTCCATCAGCGCACTGGGGCTGGAGATGAAGACGAAACGCGAAGCGCCGCCGCGCCGCGCGGAATCCAACAGTCGCTCGGTGGCCCGAACGTTCTCCTCCCAGAACTGTGCTCGGGTGCCGCGCTCATCGACCCGCGCAGCACTGTGGAATACCACATCGACACCATTGGTGGCCCGTGCCAGCGACAGTCCGTCGGCGAGATCACCGTAGACCACCTGGACCTGGTCGACGCTCGCGCCGAGATCGGTCAGATCGCTACTGCGCCGCACCAGGATCGCGACATCGTGTTTGCCATCGCGGACGAGTCGGCGTACGAGCGCACCGCCGAGAAATCCGGAGGCCCCGGTTACCAGCACCTTGCTCATAGCGTCTCCTCCGTTCCGATGTGCTCCCGACCGGGCTGGGTCCGCCACCAGGTCATGCCGAAGATCTGGGTCAGCACGACCGTCTCGACCCTGGACCGCCCCGAACCCTGGGCTGCCCGCAGCGCCGCCGGAATCTGCGCCGCGTGCACGACAAAGCTCAGGAATGCATCGATCCACCAAATGCCACGCATGACCCGGCTTTCCGGGACACGATCCATCGCGGCCGCGGCGATGCCACCGGCCAGATACAGCCAACCCAGGACGGGAACCGCCCGCAGCACGGTCGACTTCATCGCTTCGCTCCGAGTTGTTCGGTCGCCCACACCGACAACTGCTCGCGCCCGATCTTGGCGTTATGTCGGATATCCACCGGGAATTTCGGGTGCACGAGGAAGTCGGCGATCGTGTGGGTCAGCTCCGACTCGGCCGCACGGGCCCGCAGCGCAGCCTCGACGGTCGTGGCATCGGCATCCGAGCGCAGCTCGACACACAGCACCGGCCGTTGCGTACCCCGCTCACCGACCCCTACCAGCGCCGTCCGGGCAACGCCCGCAACGGTATTGAAGATCTGCTCGACCTGAACGGTGAACATCGGCCCCTGCGCAGTGACCACCCGCTGACTCTTGCGCCCGCAGAACCAGATCCGTCCCTGCTCATCGATCCAGGCCAGATCGCCGGTGCGATGCCAGATCACCGCGCCGTCGACAATCTTGCCCTGCGCGTTCGCCTGCTCCGGCCAGTAGTAGCGCGTGCTGACATTGGGCCCGGCGACGACGAGTTCGCCGATACTGCACGAGTTTTCGAGTTTGCCAGCGATCTCTTCGGCCCGCTGCCAGGTCGGAATCGGGTCGTCGGTAATGGCGACGATCCTGGCCCGCACCCGATCGGCAGGCCGCCCGATACAGGTGCCGGCACCGCGATGCGTGCGCTCCACCAAACCGTCGAACAATTCCCGTGATTCGATGGTGGACATCGGTAATGCCTCGGTGGAGCCATATCCCGCGTACACCCGGGCGTCCTCGGGTAGTACCGCGCGCAGCCCGGCGATGCACCAGTCGGGGACCGGAGCGCCGCCGGAATAGATGCTGTTCAACGACTTCAGCTCCGTCGGCTGCTGTTCGAGGCGGCGCAGCAGCGGGATCAGCACGGCGGGCGAGGCGAACATGGTGCGCACGCCGAACCGCTCGACCGCATCCACGATATCCCCGGGATCGGTCGAACCGACCTGGCTCGGGATCAACGGCGGCAGCACACACCGCGCGCCGAGGAGCAGATCGAGAATGCCAACCAGCGGCAGCGTGATCAGCGAGGTATCCGGTTCGATATGCCCGCGTGCCGCATGGACCTGTTCGATCATGGCCGCGAGGTTTCCGTGGGTCATCTCGACGGCCTTGGCGGGTCCGGTGCTGCCCGTGGTGAACCCGATCAGCAGCAGATCGCCGTCCGCGGCGGGTTTACGAAGAGGTGTGGCCCCGACGGGTGTGGTGCCCCAATCCCGCAGTGTCGCACCGCCCCAGAACCAGCGCCTGCCGACGGTGACGTTGGTGTGGACCAGGCGGAAGCTGCGCCGGAACAACACTCGCAACGCATGCGCCTGCGGTATCCCGATGAATGCCTCCGCCGCCACGGCCCGCAAGCACCGCAACATCTTTCGCACACCCATGCCGGGATCGATGACCACCGGCACCGCACCGATCTTCAGCAGCCCGAACATCACCGCGTAGAGCTCCGGGCCCGGCAGTACGAGCACGATGGTGCGCGTACCGGTTCCGACACCGGATGCGGTCAGCCGTTCGGCGATGGTGTCGGACCACTGATCGAGCTCGCGATAGGTGATCGTGCGATAGTCGGGCAGGCCTGCGGGATTGCGCCCCTGCGGGAAGATCACTGCCGCGCGATTCGGTTCCGCGCGCGCGAACGCGCGGAACCGGTCGATGGGCTGCCAGTAGGTCGGCGTCGTCACGCGGGCGTTCCCGCCAGCACCGGCAGTCGGTAGAGCACGGCCGCGGCCGATGGCCCCGCACCCGCCGCCACGAACAGCACGTGGGTGTGCGCCGCCAAAGAATCCTCGGTGACCGCCCGGTCATAGGCCAGCGGCAGGGCCGCGGTGTGCGGATCGCCTTCGGACAGATCGGCGGATCGCACCGAATCCGCCTCGATGCCAAGGGTTTGCGCAAGCCGGATCGGGAATTCGGCGCTCGGAGTCGACGCGATCAGCACAGTGCTCGACACGTCGGTGTGCCCGGCTTCGGCGAGTGCGGCTCGCGCGGCGTCGACGGCCACGGCCAACAGCCGGTCCTCGAAGCCCGGTTCTCGTACCACTGTCATCAGACCGCGTCCGACGGTGCCCATGGTCGCGGTATCGACGAACGACTCGATCGCGGGCGTACCGGCGTCCCTGGCGATATGCACCCGGCCGAATCCGACGGGTTCCTCGGTGTGCTCCAGGAGCAGCGCGGCTCCCGAAGTGGCATAGGGGAATTCGGCATCGGCCGCCGAGCGGGTGAGTGATGGATGGGTATCCCCGGAGACGATCAGCACATGCTCGGCGCTGCCGGTCTCCAGGATCGATGTGGCCACCTGGACCGCATTGAGCACGCCGACCGCGCCGTTCATGAGATCGAAGGAGAAGGTCCGCGGATCGTCCTCGCCGTACTCGAGCCCGATACCCGCCGCCTTCTGGATCAATGCGGAGACGGCCGGTTCGACGGTATTGGAGTCACGGAATATCCCGGCGTTGATGAACACCCCGACCTGGTCGGTACGCATACCCACCCGCTGCAGACTTTCCCGCGCCGCGCGTGCGCTGTGCTCGATGATGCTGTTGGTGTCCTCGGCCCGGCTGGTTCCGGTCGACTTGATGCGCACGCCCATGGCTGACCTCAGACCTTCAGGGAGGAGATGGTGGTGGACAGGAAGCCGGTCACGACGCCGGAGGCCGCGGGGATCATCAGCAGTTTGGATCCGGACGGCAACTTCTGATCGCTGAGCTGATCGTGCAGCACGATGAAATGTGAAGTGGTCGAGGTGTTTCCGTACTTCTCGAGCACCCGCAGATCCGGCGGCATCGGTACACCGAACTCGCGCTCGCCGATCGCGGCCAGCCACGGGAGCGCGGCCGCGCCGAACTGGTGGTGAATGATGTAGTCGAACTTCTCGTCGGCGAAGGTCTTGCCGCGCGCCTGCAGATAGTTACGCTGGGTGTCGGTCCACAGCACGAACCGATCCTCGTTGTGCATCTTGCGGTTGTCGGTATAGAGCGCGACGCCCTGGGTCTTATCGCTCGGCATGCCCAGACACAGATGCGAATGTTCGGCGGCGGTCATCAATTCGATGTAGTGGATCTTGTCGGCATCGTCTACCGCCCGGTCGAGCACGACCGCGCAACCCGAATCGCCGACCGACAGTGAGGCGAATTGTAGATCGTATTTCTCGGAAATCTCGTTCACCGCGGTATCGGCAATGGGAGTTATGGCCTCACCGCTTACCACCATGCCATTTCGCACCGCACCCGAACGGATCATCCGATCGAGAATGTAGGTACCGGTCAACATTCCGGCGCAGGCATTGGAAATATCGAAGGTAATGGCTTTGTCGGCACCGAGTTGGGTGCCGATGGCGGAGGCGAACGACGGCTCCATGTACATCCGGGTGCCGTTCCTGCTGCGCGTGATGGAGGTCGAGATGATCACGTCGAGATCCGCCGCGGCGTACTGTGACCTGGAAAGACAGTCCTGAGCAGCCTTGCTGGCGAGGGCGAACGAGTCCTCGTAGCTGTCCGGTCGGGTGTCGTGGACGCGGCGCTCCCGCACTCCCGTGATCCGTTCGAGATCGAACGATGGGGGTTCGGCGAGCCTGGAGATCAACTCCTCGGTAGAGACGATATTCGAGGGGAGATACGCACCGATGGATTCGAACCGAGAATGCGACACTTGCGCTCCTGGAAAACGTTGATGAATACGGTTCCGGATCGTCTCTGATCGTCGGTGCGACCGAACGCTACCGGACGGTAACCTGTCCTGGGTATGGCCAGTTTGAGGGAATCCTTCTGGGACAGTTGAACTTTCACGGCTACGCTGGGGTGATGCACGATCGATGTGAGTGACCTCACTGCACTTCGCGCACTCGAGAACCGGTCGGTATTGGTCGCTTGTCCAAGGTATTGGTCGGGGGTGTTGTTCTCGAAGACAACAGGTCACCGATAGGCTGGAGGCGACGCCGGTGCGGATCGGCGTCATGCCGCAACCGCCGAATACCGGAGGGTGAGAGCTATGACGACCGCTGACGAGCACGTCGATGTGCTCATCGTCGGTGCCGGACTGTCCGGGATAGGTGCGGCGTATCACCTGGGGCGGGCCTTCCCGCGGCGGACCTACGCGATTCTGGAAAGCCGCGACGCGATCGGCGGAACCTGGGACCTGTTCCGCTATCCGGGAATTCGCTCCGACTCGGATATGTACACCCTCGGCTACCGCTTCCGGCCGTGGCTGGGAGAGATGTCGATCGCCGACGGTGACGACATCCTGGATTATGTGCGTGCCACCGCCGCCGAGAGCGGTATCGAGCGGCATATCCGGTTCCGGCATCGGGTGGTCGGCGCCGAATGGTCATCGCGGGACAACCGCTGGACGGTGCGCGCCGAACGGACCGATACCGGCGAAACCGTCACGCTCACTGCCGGATTCCTGTTCTGCTGTTCCGGCTACTACCGCTACGACGAGGGCTACACCCCGGAATTCGCGGGCCGCGAGCGGTTCGCCGGACCGATCATCCATCCGCAGCATTGGCCGCGCGATCTCGATGTCGCGGGCAAGCGGGTGGTGCTGATCGGCAGCGGCGCAACCGCGGTCACCCTCGGACCCGCGCTCACCGAGCAGGGTGCGCACGTGACTATGCTGCAACGCTCGCCGAGCTACATCATCTCCGCACCCGCGCGCGACGATCTCGCCGTCAAGGTGCGCAAATTCCTGCCCGCCCGCGCCGCGTACGCGGTGGCGCGGGCCAAGAATGTGGCGCTGGCCACCGCGATATACCAACTGAGCCAACGGTATCCGGAATTCATGCGCAAGCGGATCAAGGGCTGGCAACGGCGCTGGCTGCCCGAGGACTTCGATATCGACACCCACTTCACTCCCACCTACAACCCTTGGGATCAGCGACTGTGCCTGGCGCCCAACGGAGATTTCTTCCGCGCGATTCGCAAGGGACGATTGGATATCGTGACCGATAAGGTCGAGACATTCACCGAGACCGGTCTGGCCCTCGCCTCCGGCGCCACCCTCGATGCCGATATCGTCATCACCGCAACGGGTTTGAACCTACTCGCCTTCGGCGGCATCGAACTCGCGGTCGACGGGCAGCGGGTGAAACTTCCGGAGCATGTGGCCTATAAGGCGATGATGCTATCCGACGTGCCGAACTTCGCGTACATCATCGGCTACACCAACGCCTCGTGGACGCTGAAGGCGGATCTGGTGTGCGAGTACGTCGTTCGGCTACTACGCCGCATGGACGACAACGGCTACGACCGCTGCACGCCGGTGCGCGATCCGTCCGTCGGCGCCGCATCGCTGTTCCTGAATTTCAACCCGGGGTACGTGCAGCGCGCCGCGAGTCGGTTCCCGATCCAGGGCACCAAGGCGCCGTGGCGCCTACGTATGAACTACCTACGTGATGTGGTGACGCTGCGCCACGGGCGGATCACCGACAGCGCCATGGTATTCGAGCGGGCGCGGAATCGGGATCCGGTGTCGACGCAGGGGTAGCCGGATCAGTGCGTCTGCTGCGCCGTCGACGACCGTGCGGTCGCGATATTGCGTAGCACGCTGGTCGCGTGGTCGTCGAAGCGTTCCCGCGGGACGGTGATGGTGCCATCCAGCCACGGGCGATACATATATGCCATCGCCCCGAAGATGGCGTTCGAGTTGAGGCTGTTCTCGAACTCGTCCGGCATGGATTGCGCTCCGTCGGCCAGTGCGATCGTCAACGCGATCGGGGCGGTGAACAGTTCGATGAGTTCGTTGCCCCGGTCGCCGAGCACCCGCGTGGCCTGCGATTCCACGAACATGATCTGACCGCGCCGACGATCCTCCAGCAAATAATCGGTGAACGCCGAAATGGCGTGCCGGAATAGCTGCTGGGGTTCGGTCGGCGCGGTGGCCAGCGCCGCGAGCAGCCGTTCCTGCGCACCGAGGACGACCGTCTCCAGCGCCGCGGACAGCAATTTGTCGAGACTCGGAAAGCTCTCATAGAAGTACCGCTCGGTTAGTCCGGCCTGTCGGCAAACCCCGCGCATGGAGATATCGGACGCTCCGATCGTGGCCATCAGCTCGATGGCGGCCTCGATGAGCTGTTCGCGGCGCGCGGCGATCCGGTCGGCCGGAGGCGTGCCGCGCCAGCGGCGCATACCCGGTATCGATCCATCGGAGGCGTCGTTCATAGCTCGATCCTCCCATAGCCGGGAAGTTGACATCATGTGATGTTGACAGCATTTGATGTCGGCAATACATTGACGATCTACGGGACCAGACGTGAGGACCATCAGATGGGCACTACGTACGCCGATCAGGCTCATGCGATCAATGCGCGGGACGTCAGCTTCGACTTCGACTCGGTGCCGATGCACTACATCCCGGGTGAAGTCATGGCCACCCACATCATCAATGTCATGCATCTGGTGCTACCCGAAGGGGAGCGGGCCATGGCGCAGGCCCTGGCCGAGGCGCTGCCGCTGATCGATGATGAGCGTCTGCGGGAAGAGGTCCGCGGCTTCATCGGTCAGGAGACCATGCACGCCGGTTCACACGAAAAGGCCCGTCACCAACTGGAGCGGCTCGGTCTCGAGGTCGCTCCGATGGTGGATCGCGTCGCCTGGTTGATCGACCGGGTGCTCGGCGACCACGGGCTCTCCGGTCGGGCGAAGCATGAATGGCTGTGTGAGCGCCTTGCCCTGTTCGCCGGCATGGAGCACTACACCGCCGTCATCGGCGAGTGGCTGCTGACCAATGACAAACTGGCGGCGAAGGGGATGCATCCGGCGATGCTGGATCTCATCCGCTGGCACGGTGCCGAGGAGGTCGAACATCGCAGCGTGGTCTACGACGCGTACATGTATCTCGACGGCGGCTACGCCCGCAAGGCGCGCCAGGCACTGATCGCGAGCTCGGGACTGCTCGCGCTGTTCCTGATTTCGGGCGCCTATCTGTTCCATCGGGACCCGTCGCCGAATAAGGGCAGATGGTGGCCGCTGCAGATGGCAAGTGCGTCACTGCGCGGCGTGGTGCCGAGTTTCACCACCTTCTTCACCGAGATTCCGCGCTACCTGCGGCCGGGATTCCATCCCTCGCAACTCGGTCCGATGGACAACGCGCTGCGCTACCTGGCGCAGTCACCGGCAGCACGGGCGAGCGCATGACCGCCGTGGAGCAGTTCCGGCCGGGGGCCGGGCTGCGGATGATCGCGTCGGCGGTGGACACCTATAAGCGCGTCTTCACGGAAGGCAAAGCGGTGCAGCTGCTTTCGCGGCCACAGCCGGTGCGCCACACCGGCTACGATTTCGAACTGGCGGTCATGGGGATCGAGGCCGAGGCCGACGAGGTGGTCAGCCTGACACTGTGTGATCCCGACGGCGCGGATCTGCCCGCCTGGACGCCGGGTGCCCATATCGATGTGCACCTGCCCTCGGGTCGGCAGCGACAGTACTCGCTGAACAGCGATCCCGATGATCGCAGCTGCTACCGAATCGCGGTGCGGTACATGGCCGATGGCGACGGTGGCTCCCGGGAGATCCACGAGGGTCTGCGGGTCGGTGACCGGCTGCGGGTGCGCGGGCCGCGCAATGCCTTCCCGCTCATCGCCGCGCCGCAATATCTGTTCGTGGCCGGTGGCATCGGGATCACGCCGATCCTGCCGATGGTCACCGCGGCCGAGCGGGCCGGAACACCCTGGCGGCTCATGTATTTCGGGCGCACGCGGACGCGGATGCCGTTTCTGTACGAGCTGGCCCGCTTCACCGGCGGTGATGTGGTGGTGCGTCCGGACGACGAGTTCGGGGCCCCGGATCCGCGCATGATCTTCGAGCAGACGCCGACCGGCGCCGCGGTGTACGTCTGTGGGCCACCGGCTCTGGCGGAGGCCGCGCGCAAGGTGCTGTTGCTGCACGATCCGACCGCTTCGCTGCATACCGAGCGGTTCTCGGCGCTGCCGGTGTGCAATGGTGCCCCGTTCCGTATTCGATTGCGCCGCAGTGGGACCGAGGTGGATGTCGCCGCCGACGAGTCGGCGCTGACCGCGATTCGGCGCGCGGTGCCCGGCGTCGCGTATTCCTGCCAGCAGGGCTTCTGCGGGACGTGTCGGGCGAGTGTGCTCTCCGGCGACGTCGAGCACCGGGACCGGGCGCTATTGCCCGGTGAGCGGGAACACGCGATGCTGACCTGCGTATCGCGTTCTCGCGGTGGCGAACTCGAATTGGATATGTAGGGGTCTACTCCGCCGGGAAGATGCCGGGCAGTGTCATGGCGTATTCGAGGTCGGCGCGGGTGCCGAGCGTGGTCAGCAGCACGCGGATCATGGTAAGCCGTGCAGCGGCAACGGTTTCCGCGTCCGGCTCGGCACCCGGTGCGGTGCCCGCGGAGATGCGATAGACGACGTACTCGCAAACATGCAGCGCCGCATCGAGATCGAGCGGCGAGGGTACCGTGCGGCCGAGTTCGGTGAACGTTTCGCGCACCAGCGCGCGGATATCATCGAGTGCCCGTTCGCGATAGGCCGATACCGGTGAGGCCGGGTCGTGTAGTTCGGCGAAGAGCGGTCGCAGCATCGCGCCGTGCCCGTGGGCCCAGTCGAGGTAGGCGTCGATGAGCCGGATACCGAGTTCGACCGGTTCGTCGGGGCCGGTCAGTGCCGTGCGGATGTTGTTGACGAGCCTGTCGTTCGAGGCATCCAGCACGACGTGCAGCGGTTCGGTGGCATTGCTGAAATAGCGGTAGAAGGTCGGCCTGGCCAGTCCGGCCTGTTCGATGATCTGGGCGACGCTGAGCCCGCGCGAGCCGCCCCGGGTGAATACCGCGGCGGTCGCGAGCACGATCCGGGCGCGGACCTCCTCGGCCTGTTCCTGGGTCTGCGGCGGTCGACCGCGCCGGGCCGCGCCAGCGGTCTGGGATGTGTCAGCGGACATGGTGCTGCCGCACAACTCGAAGCCTGACCTGTCTGTGTTCCACACCCGACAGCTTGACACGAGGTGCGGCCCAATGATTAATCTAACACCAGTGTTCAGGAAATGGTCGCGCCGTGCGACCGCCGCTCCTGCCGCGTCCACCAGACCCATGAGAGGGCCGACCATGACGACCGCCCGCCAACTGGCCGAACCGACCGCCTTGCCCGCGGCCCTGGTGCAACCCCTGCTCGATCGCGCGGTCGCGGGCGCCGCACCCTCGGTCGAGGTGTTCGCGCCCGCGACCGGACACAAGATCGCGGATCTGCCGCAGTCCTCGACCGGCGATATCGATACCGCCTTCGGCACCGCGCGCACCGCGCAGCGGGAATGGGCCCGGCGCTCGGTGCGCGAGCGGGTCGCGGTACTGCGCAGATTCCACGACATCGTGCTCGCCGAACAGGACACGATTCTCGATATCGTGCAGACCGAGACCGGTAAGTCGCGGCCGCATGCCTTCGACGAGGTTGGGGATGTGGCGGTCAATGCCAGGTACTACGCGTCGGTCGCGGAGAAGTTGCTGGCAACGCGCAAGCCGCGGGGTGTGCTGCCGGTACTGACCCAGGTCGATGTGCGGCATCGGCCCAAGGGGGTGGTCGCGGTGATCTCGCCGTGGAACTATCCGCTCGCCCTGGCCGCCTCCGATGCGCTGCCCGCCTTGGCGGCCGGAAATGCCGTGGTCGCGCGGCCGGACAATCAGACGGCGCTGACCGCGCTGTGGGCGATCGACGCTGCCGAGCGGGCCGGACTGCCGCGCGGACTGTGGCAGGCGGTGCTCGGTCGCGGATCGGTGATCGGCGGCGAGGTGATCGCGCGGGCCGACTATGTCGACTACACCGGGTCCAGCGCGACCGGCCGGACCATCGCGCAGCAGGCCGGGGAGCGGCTGATCGGCTATTCGCTCGAACTCGGCGGCAAGAATCCGCTGCTGGTGCTCGCCGATGCGGATGTGTCCAGGGCGGCCAAGATCGCGATCCGGGCCTGCTTCGCCTCGGCCGGGCAGCTGTGTGAGTCGATGGAGCGAATCTATGTGCACGACACGGTCTATGACCGGTTCGTCAGCGAATTCGTGGAACATGTGCGGGCGATCGAATTGGGCGGCGGCCTCGATTTCGCCAGTAACATGGGGTCTTTGACATTCCAGCGCCAATTGGACACGGTCCGTGCGCATGTCGACGATGCGGTGGCCAAGGGGGCAAAGGTGCTGGCGGGCGGTAAGGCTCGCCCCGATCTCGGGCCGTACTTCTACGAGCCGACCGTGCTGGCCGGGGTGCGGCCCGGGATGACGGTGTACCGCGAGGAGACCTTCGGGCCGGTGGTCTCGATCTATCGCGTCGGCAGCGACGATGAGGCGGTCGAGCAGGCCAATGACACCGCGTATGGACTCAATGCGAGCGTCTGGACCAAGGATGTCGCTCGAGGCCGCGAGGTGGCCGCGCGCATCAATGCGGGTTCGGTGAATGTGAACGAGGGCTTCATCGCGGCCTGGGGCAGTGCGGACGCGCCGTCGGGCGGGCTCGGAATTTCGGGCACCGGTCGTCGGCACGGTCCCGAGGGCTTGTTGAAGTACATCGACACCCAGACGATCGCCGTGCAGCGGGTACTGCCCATCGCGCCGCTGCCCGGAATGTCCGAGGAACTGTGGGCGAAAACGATGACGCTGTACTTCGGGGTCATGAAGGCGCTTCGCCAGAAGTAATTGCGCCAGTGGCTTTTTCAAGATGGATCAGGAATGGGACGAATGAAGCTGGACACGGTAGCGGATAAGAAGGTGCTGGTCACAGGAGCCGCGATGGGCCTGGGCAAGCTGTTCGCCGAACGCGCGGTGCGTGAGGGCGCCGCCGCGGTGGTGCTGTGGGATATCAACGAATCCGCGCTCGAAGAGACCGTGGCCGAGTTGTCCGGACGCGGTACGGCCGTGCACCACTACGTGGTCGACGTCGCCTCGCAGGACTCCATAGCCGAGGCCGCTGCAGCGGTGCGTGGTGCGGTCGGCGATATCGATATCCTGGTCAACAATGCGGGCATCGTGCGCGGCAACAGCTACTTCTGGGAGACGACCGACCGTGCCGATATCGATAAGACGGTCGCGATCAATTCCCTTGCGCCGATGTACATTACGCTCGAATTCCTGCCCGCGATGGTGCGCGGCATCGGCCAGGCGCGGGTCATGACCATCGCGTCCTCTGCGGGGCTGGTCGCCAATCCGCGCATGAGCGTGTACGCGGCGTCGAAGTGGGCGGCGCTGGGCTGGTCGGATTCGGTGCGCATCGAGTTGGAGCAGGCGGGCCACGACCACGTGAAGGTCACCACGGTGTGTCCGACCTACATCAACACCGGAATGTTCAACGGCGCAAAGGGTTTCCTGTTCACGCCGATCCTGGAGCAGGATGATGTCGTCGATACCTCGTGGCAAGAAATGAAGGCGGGCAATCCGCTCGTTATCCTGCCGTGGACGTCGCGGCTCAATAAGGCGATCTCGGGCCTGCTGCCGATCAACTTGCGCGATCTGTTCCTGAATTCGGTTGGTGTGTACCACTCGATGGATGAATTCACCGGCCGCAAGAAGTAGAGCACGATACTGAACCGGACCGGCTTCACGTGTTTCGGGCGGACCCGCCGTGAGTCGGGCCGACTTGCCTATCGCGCGGCGGCTTTGGTGCCGATGACGACGGTGGCGTAGAGCTCGTCCGATTCGGCGATGCGGCCGGTGAAGCCGCGGTCGGTGAGGGCGGTGATCGCGTGCGGGGCTTGGGCTTCGCTGGCTTCGACCAGCAAATGGCCGCCCGGGGCGAGCCAGGTGCGGGCGGCATCGATCACCCGGCGGAAGATATCCAGGCCGTCGGGACCGCCATCGAGGGCGGTACGTGGCTCGTAATCGCGTGCCTCCGGCGGCATCTGGGCGATCATTTCCGATGGCACGTACGGGGTGTTCGCGAGCAGGATGTCGATGTGTCCGCGCAGTTCGCGGGGGAGCGGGTCGAACAGGTCGCCCTGGTAGACGGCCGCGCCGATCGGAGTGAGATTGCGGCGGGCGCATTCGACCGCGGCGGGTTCGATATCGGCGGCGGCCAGGTTTATCTGGCGGCCCTCGGCCGCGAGGATTTTCGCCATGGCGAGACCCAATGCACCTGAACCGCAGCACATATCGACCACGACGGGGTGCTCGGTGCGGAGCGTGCGGGCCAGTTCGGCGGCCTCGTCGACGAGGAAGGCGGTGCGTTGGCGCGGCACGAAAACACCAGGGGCGACCGCGACGCGCAAGCCGTGGAATTCGGTCCAGCCGAGCAGATACTCCAGGGGTGTCCCGGAAACCCGTTGCGCGACCAGATCCGCCAGATCGGCGCCGGTTTCCGCCGCGGCGGCGGTGAGCAGCCGCGCCTCGTCCTCGGCGAATACACAGCCCGCCGCGCGTAGTTGCGCGACGATATCTCCGGTTGGCATCACCGGGACATCCTGCCGTGCGGGTATTCGACAGGGCTAGTCGTTTTCTGTTGGCAATCGGTCTGAGCTGCACTTTCGCGCCGAGTACTTGGGTCGATAGGGCAAGCTCGGACCGATTGTGCGCGTGGTGGGATCTCAGCGAGAGGTTGCGAGCTGGAATGTGCGCGTCGCGTCGAGATAGATGCCGCGCTGTGCCTGCCGGGCGGGCGGCGGCAACTGCGACACCAGTTGGTCCAGCGAGGTGGTCGCCCCGATCACGCGCGTGCCCGCGACAATGAAGTCGGCGACCGCGCGCCGGATGTGATTCGGCGAGGTGACCAGGACCGCGCTGTCCGCGCCGACATCACGCAGCATCTTGGTGCTGAACAGCGCGTTCTGCACCGTCGATCCGGCCCGGCTCTCGACGTTGATCCGAGAGGTGGGCAAGCCCTTACTGATCAGCCAGGCCCGCATGGCCTCGGCCTCGGAGATCCCGTTCTGCGGGTTGCCGCCGGTGACGATGATGGGTGAGAACGGCGAGGCGACCGCCTGCAGCCAGGCCGCGGTCAGCCGGTTCACGAGCTCGGGACGCAGCGTGCCATCCGGGAGCAAGCCGTATCCCAGCACCACGATTCCGGTCTGCGGCCCGACGAGCGCGGGCAGCGGGTTCGGCAGAGTGCTGACGGCGGCGGTGACCGCGCCGAGCACATTACTGGTGCCCTGGGCCATCTCCGGGTTGACGGCGGTGAGGCGTGCTATCGAATCGGCCATGGCGGGCAGGTCATTGGCGTAGTTCGACCAGATCGCCTGCAGCGCCAGGGCCTCGGCGTCGGTCGGGTCCGCGGCGATCAGTTCCCGGAGCTCGGCGCGTCCGGAGGCGTCGTCACCGTCGGTGAAGGCGCGCTGGGCGGAGTTATAGAGGGCGTCGGTATTCGGCGCCGCGATGGCAGGTGCGCCGGTCAGTGCGGTGATGGTCGCGGCCGCGAACGCGGTCACAACCGATAGTTTCCAATGCCTCGAGATCTTCACGACAGTCGACACCTTTCCACGCGTGAAACGGGGCTTTCGGTAGGTCAGCTGACAGTTAGCTGTTGGCAAGCAGCCATTACGATACGGCTGGTACGGGCCATAGTCGGGTAATTGCCGGACGCAATCCGCGCGTCATTTCCCGACTTCGGGCAAATCGGGCGGCGCGGGGTGACCGCGCGAACCGACTGCGGGGTGCAGCCGATAAGGTGTGACAACGTGGATACCGTTTCGCTGTCCGGCAAGGAACTCGCCGCCGCCATCAACGCCGACACCAAGGAGCGCGCCGCCGCGCTCACCGCGAGCGGAACCGCGCCGCGCCTGGCCCTGATCGTGGCCAATGACGATCCGGCCAGCGCCTGGTACGTGAACTCGCTGCGCAAGGCCGCCGAACGTCTCGGAATCGGCTGCGACACCATCGATCTCGGTGCCGACGCGAGCATTCAGCAGATCCGCGACGAACTGACCGCCCGCAGCGCGGACACCGGCATCGACGCGATCATGCTGCAGACCCCGCTGCCCGCCGGTGTCACCCTCGACGATGTCAGCTCGGCGATCGCCGCCACCAAGGATGTCGACGGCGTAAGCCCGCTGTCCCTCGGCCTGCTCGCCTCCAACCTGGACGGCTTCGTCCCCGCCACCTCCGAGGCCGTCGTCGAACTACTGAAGCATCACGACATCCCGCTCGCCGGTCAGCATGTCGCCGTGGTCGGCCGCTCCAACATCGTCGGCAAGCCACTGGCCCAACTGCTGCTCGCGGAAAACGCCACCGTCACCATCTGTCATTCCCGCACCACGGACCTCCCGGCCGTCACCTCTGCCGCCGACATCGTGGTAGCCGCCGCAGGCCGCATCGGCCTGGTCACCGGCAAACACATCCGCGAAGGCGCCACCGTCATCGATGTCGGCACCAACGAAGCAGCCGACGGAAAAATCGTCGGCGACGTCGACGCGGACTCCGTACGCGGCAAGGCCTCCGGTCTCAGCCCCGTTCCCGGCGGCGTGGGGCCGGTAACCACCGCCCTCCTGATGCGTCACGTAGTGGCCGCCGCCGAAAAGACCCGCACGGCCTGATCGTTCGTCGCTCGCCCGGTCGTGTCGTACCGGATTCATGGCGGCCGCGATCGTGGCGACCGCGGGTTGTCGAGTTCCCTTGCCGCAGTGAGATTTTGGCGAACTACCGTCAGGCTTTGGTGCGGATTCGGTAGTAGCGCAAGGCGAACCAGGTGAACAGCAGTACGGCGGTGCTGGAGTAGATCAGGTTGATGGCTACGCCGGTGGTGGGGGTGACACCCAGGTCGTGTAGCTGACCGGATTTGATCGGGTCGATGCCGTGGATCAATTCCCAGGTGGTCGCGGCGACCGCGATCGACTGACCGCCCAGAGCCACGGTTGTGATGGCGATGATCCATCGGTAGCCGCGCAGCACCAGCACCGCGACGCTGGTCAGTGCGATGGCGACGATCAGGAAGCCCGCGGCGCGGGCGGGGCTGTGGTGGGTGAGCGAGGCCGCGCTGCCGAACGCGGCCAGCGCGACTCCGGCCAGCAGGAGCAGGGCGGTGGCGATTCGGAGCGGGCGGTGGAATGCGCTCAGCAGCACATTCTCATGCTATGACGCGGCGAGCCTACGGGTGTCGCGCTGTATGCGGAGCAGGTGGGCGGGCTCCGCATCGTCGCTGCCGACATGCTGCTCGCTCCGGACCCCTTGGTCTGAAACCATTATCTGTCAGCCGGGTTTGATGTTGGCGTTGCGGTGGAAGACATTGCCGGGGTCGTACTGAGTTTTGATGGCGGCCAGTCTGGCGTATTTGGTGGCACCGTAGGACGTGTGGACCCGGTTCTCGTCGGCGTCGGACATGAAGTTGACATAGCCGCCGGAGTTGGCAGCCAAGGGGCGCAGTGCTTCCCAGATCGTTCGGGCCCAGGTTCGGTCGGTGGCGAGGGTTTCGGAGTCGAGCGCGGCGGCTTGGATATTGCAGACATAGTGCGCGGTGCGGGCGCCACCGAATGCGGTGTCGCTCTCGCCGACGGCGGTGAAGGCGCCATTGAGTGTGAAAATGGGCATGAACGATAGTGGTGATGCCTTGTTGCCGGCATGCTCTGTGATGACCGCGATCACCTCATCGGAGAAATCATCGAGGTCGAGGCTCTTCTCGTAGCCGTAGGCGCCCCAAGGCGCGGAGTCGTCGAGCAGGCCCTGCAATCCGACATAGGGGATAGGCGTAATGAATTCGAACAGCGGCGGAAGCGCGGCGCGCAGCGGGGCCACCGCCTGAGCGTGCTCCTCGGCCGTGTCGAAACCAGCGACAATGAGGAGATAGCCCGGCACCAAACGGAATTGCTCCGGCACGAAAGGCGCTGGCGGCGCGGATAATCCGGCACCGACGAATACGCCGGAGCGCAGTGGCAGCGTCGGGATGAACTCGCGGAACAGCCGTAGCGCGGCGCCCCCGTCCTCGAGCCCCCAGAAGAAAAAGCCGAGGTGCACTTCGGGTCCGACCAGATGCAGCCGAAACTCGAATTCGGTCACGACGCCGAAGTTGCCGCCACCGCCACGCAACGCCCAGAACAGGTCAGCGTGCTCAGTTTCGCAGGCCTGCACAATCCGGCCGTCCGCGAGTACGACCTGGGCCGACATCAGATCGTCGATCGTCAGCCCGAACATGCGCGTCAGCCAGCCCATACCACCGCCGAGCGTGAGCCCGCCGACGCCGGTATCGCTGATCACCCCGCCGGTCACGGCCAGCCCGTACATCTGAGTCGCGGCATCCATATCCGCCATGGTCGCGCCGCCGCCGACCCGGGCACGCGCGCCCGCTGGATCCACCAGCACGCGATTCATCAACCCGAGATTGATCATCAGCCCGTCGTCGCCGACAGCGGTGCCGCTGTACGCGTGGCCACCGCCGCGCACCGATACCTCGAGCGCGTGGTCTCTGGCGAAAGCAAGTGCCGCGGCCACGTCTTCGGGGGACAGGCATTCGGCGATCACGGCCGGTCGCCTGTCGATATCGCCGTTCCAGACCGCGCGGGCTGTGTCATAGCCCGCATCGTCGGGAGCGAATACCGGCCCAGCCATCCTGGACCGCAATGCTCGGATATCGGAGCTCGCTGTTCGGGTCATCGCATATCTCCAGCTACCAGGCCCCGACTATTTGTTTACGGAGTTGGTCACGCGATCCGCGCATCGACTCCGCGGCGGCACCGGCACGTACAGCCCGTGCTGTCCAAGAGCGCGTCAAGGTCTAATGTGGCGCACATCACAGTCTATTGGCGTGGATCGTGCATCGGTGAGAAATAGCGGACGGTCACGCCTTCATCGCGGCTGCGTCGAGCGTCGAGAGCAGGTCGCGCAGGGTTTCGCGCTGCTCGGGTCGGAGGGTGGCGAAGACTTCCTCGGCGGCCTGCCGTCGGGCTGCGGCCATCTGGGAGATGGCGGCGCGACCGGAATCGGTCAGGGTCACCAGGGTGGAGCGGCGGTTGGTGGGGTCGGGGGTGCGTGAGACCAGGTGCGTGGATTCGAGGGCGTCGACCACGGTGGTGGCGGAGCGGGGGACGATGCCGAGGTGATCGGCCAGTGCGGCCATGCGCAGCGGCTCGTCGTGGTGGCCGAGTATGCGCAGCGCACGTGCCTGACCGGGGGTGATGCCAAGCGGTGCGAGGCGGGCGACCTGGTTGCGGCGGATGCGCTTGGCGGTGCGCAGGAACAGCTCGGGGAGGTCGGGATCAGGAGCGGTTTCCACGATGTTGAGCATAACTCATTGTTTCGGGAACAATTATGAGTCATGCTCAGTTTGATGACGTAGCTTCGGAAGGAGGCGCCCGTGCAGCCCTCACATCAACTTCGCCGGATCGTCCGGCTTTTTCGTCCGTATCGAGCGCGCCTGGCGCTGGTCGCCGCGCTCGTCGGTTTGTCGTCCCTGGTCGCGCTGGCATCGCCGTTCATGCTGCGCGGCATCCTCGACGACGCCCTCCCGCACGGCCGCACCGGCCTGTTGACCGTGCTCGCCGCGGGCATGGTCGCGGTCGCCGCCTTGACCGCCGTCTTCGGCGTGCTGCAGACCTACATCTCCACCGCGGTCGGCCAAGAGGTCATGCACGATCTGCGCGCCGCGGTCTATGCGCAGTTGCAGCGAATGCCGTTATCGTTCTTCACGACTACGCGCACCGGCGAGGTGCAGTCGCGGATCGCCAACGATATCGGCGGCATGCAGTCGACGGTCACCTCCACCGCGACCTCGCTGGTCTCCAACTTCACCACGGTGATCGCGTCGGTGATCGCGATGATCGCGTTGGACTGGCGGCTCACCGCGGTATCGCTGATCATGCTGCCGTTCTTCGTCTGGATCAGTCGGCGCGTCGGCGACGAGCGCAGGAAGATCACCGCGGAACGCCAGCAGAAGTTGGCGGGCATGTCGGCGATTGTTGAGGAATCGCTATCGGTGAGCGGCATTCTGCTCGGGCGCACGATGGGGCGCTCGCCCGCACTGGTCGACGATTTCGCGAAGGAATCGCGCGGGCTGGTCGACCTGGAGATCCGGTCCGGGATGGCGGGGCGGTGGCGGCAGTCGACGATTCAGATCGTCATGGCTGCCATGCCCGCGGTCGTCTACTGGGCGGCGGGATTGACGGTCGCGGCGGGACATCCGCTGGTATCGATCGGCACGCTGGTGGCGTTCACGACCTTGCAGACGAGTCTGCTGCGGCCGATGGTGCAGTTGCTGTACACCGGTGTGCAGGTGCAGAGTTCGATGGCGCTGTTCGGCAGGATCTTCGAATACCTGGATCTCGAGCCTGATTTCGAGGAGCCGATAAAGCCCGTGCCGGTGCCGAATTCGGGAGTCAAGGGGGAGGTGCGCTTCGATCACGTCGGCTTCGGGTATGGCTCGGGCACCCGGGATGTGCTGCGGGACATCGATATCACCGTGCCCGCCGGGTCCAGTCTGGCCATTGTCGGCGCGACCGGATCGGGTAAGACCACACTCGGGTACCTGGTGGCGCGGCTCTACGACGTGACATCGGGGTCGGTGCAGATCGACGGAATCGATGTGCGGGACTTGTCCTTTGCCGATCTCGCCGCCGCCGTCGGTGTGGTGTCACAGGAGACCTACCTGTTCCACGCATCGGTCGCGGATAATCTCCGCTTCGCCAAACCCGATGCGACAGATGAGGAGTTATACGCCGCCGCGCGGGCCGCGCAGATCCACGATCATATCGCGAGCCTGCCCGATGGCTACGACACACTGGTCGGTGAGCGCGGATACCGCTTCTCCGGCGGCGAGCAGCAGCGCTTGGCGGTGGCGCGGGTGATCCTGCGCAACCCACCGGTTCTGGTGCTCGACGAGGCCACCAGTGCGCTCGACAACCGGACCGAGCAGGAGGTGCAGGCGGCCATCGACGCACTGTCGGAAGGCCGTACCACCATCACCATCGCACACCGGCTCTCCACCATCCGTGACGCCGATCAGATCGTCGTCCTCGACCACGGCCACATTATCGAACGCGGAACCCACCGCGAACTCATGGACGCCGACGGCCGCTACGCCGCCCTCGCCTCCGGCGGCGACCTCCTCCGGGCCGCCTGACTCGACCGGCATCCCTGCTGAGGGGCGTGACGGCTTGCCAGGTTCAGACGGGTTCGGGTTCCGCTGCCGCACGCGTGTCGAAATCGTCTCGGGCGGCGAGGATTTCGCTGTGGTGCCGGACCGACCAGACACCCATCGCATGGCTCAGCTCGCCCAGGCTGGCACCGAGTTCGGTGAGCGAATACTCGACGCGCGGCGGGACGGTGGGGTAGACGGCGCGGCGGACCAGGCCGTCGCGCTCGAGATTGCGCAGGGTGCGGGTGAGCATCTTCTGGGTGATGCCATCGAGCCGGCGGCGCAGGTCATTGAAGCGCACCGGACCGCCCGCCATGCGCAGCACACCGAGGACCAGCAGCACCCATTTGTCCGCGAGCACGGTGAGCACTTCGCGCGCCGGACAGTTGGTCAGATAGGCCTTGACCAGGTTATCGGAGTCGGACCAGTCGACGATGGTATCCATCGGGTACCTCGGGATCATTGAAGTGCCTTCTTTCCCTTGGATACTAGGTGAACGCAGAATCGTGGGCATGCTGACAATCACGCAACGAACATTCGGTGCTCCCGAGGTCCTGGAAATCGTCGAGGTCGATCGGCCGAATGCCGGGCCGGGTGAGGTGGTGGTGCGGGTCGCCGCCACCGGTATGAATGCAGCGGACTGGAAACTGCGGTCGGGGCTGGTGCGCAAGCTCGGAGATCCGCCGTTCACACTGGGTTTCGATGTGTCCGGGATAGTGGCCGAGGTCGGTCCGGGCGTCGAGCAGTTCGGGGTCGGCGACGAGGTCTACGGCATGGTGCTCAGCCGTCACGGTGGCTATGCGGAATACGTTGTGGCGCAGGCCGATATCCTCGCACCGAAACCGGCGAGCCTGGACCACATCCACGCGGCGGCAGTGCCGACCGCGGTGCTCACGGCCTGGCAGGGACTTGCCGAAGTCGTAGCCGGGCAACGCGTCCTGGTGCATGCGGCGGCAGGCGGTGTCGGGCATTTCGCGGTGCAGATTGCGCGGAGCCGCGGCGCGCATGTGATCGGTACGGCCCGGACCGCCAATCACGAGTTCCTCCGCGATCTGGGAGCGGACGAGGTGATCGACTACACGACAACCGATTTCGCGGATGCGGTGCGCGATATCGATGTGGTCTTCGATCTTGTCGGTGGCGAGTACGGGTCACGATCGTTGCCGGTACTCGCGGACGGCGGACGCCTGATCGATGCGCAGGGCAATGATGCCGACGACGATCCGCGATATGAGCGACTGTATGTGACACCGTCCGGCAGCGATCTGCGGGAGTTGTCCGCCTTGTTCGACGACGGGCGGTTGCGGGTCGAGATCGATCAGGTGCTGCCGATGGCCGAGGTGGTCAAGGCACACCAGCTGAGTGAATCCGGGCGCGTTCGCGGGAAAATCGTACTGGTGCCGTGGAATTCGCCGGTCTGACTATTTGGCGGCGCTGATCGCGGTAATGAGGGTTTGGCTGCCGATGCGCGCGGTCGTGACGGCCTGGGGCTTGTAGGTGATCGACTTCGAATCCGGTCGATATTCGGTCACCTGCACCAGATACTGGCCGACGAAGGCACCCGGCGTGACGGTGATGCAGTGTGTCGTGCCCACCGGAATCCCGTCGATGCCCTGCTGGATCGTCGCGGCGGGGGATACGGATGCGTTGGGAGCCACGAACTCTCGGGTCCCCTCTCCGGATCGGGTGACGTAATACGCGTACTGGAAGGCGAAGATGACGGCCGGTCCGGAATCCATACCGCCCGCCCCATTGCCCTGAATTGTGCTGCCGACCTGTTCGGCCGGACATTGCGCGGTGGGCGCCGGATCGACAACCGCGATCTGGCTCGGGCTGGACGAGGCCACCGTCGCCGGTTGCGGATTCGGGTCGAGCTGAACGAAGGCCACCACCAATAGCCCGGCGGCGGCGACCGACCCGACGAGGACGGGCAGCCAACGTCGCGTCGACCGATTCCGCCCCGACCGATCGATCATGGCCGCCAGCGCTTCCTCGTGCCGGAAGTAGTCCGGCGCGGGCGGCTTCTCCTCCGGAAGCTCCTCGACCCACTCGGACCAGTTGTCCTGATAGTCGCGCCCCTGCTCGTCGAGTTCCCCGTTGCCAACATGAGCCATGTTCTGCCGCATCGGATCTTGCGCTGAAGGGGTGGGATCCGGCAAGGCGAGCGGCTGTAGCCGCGGTGGCGCGCCGTGGTTCGGGCCTTGCTGGGTGTGGTGCAATGCGGCGGCATCCGAAGGGATCGGGTTCTGGCGCAGGGGATCTCGCTGAATCGCGGGCTGCCGCAACGGGGCCTGCACGGTGGGCGCGTGTCCCATCGGATCCTGCTCGGCAAACGACCCGTTGCTGGCCTCTGGATGAATAGGGTTCTGCCGCATCGGTACTCGTCGTCCCGGGCCGTGCGCCGTAGGCGCATGCTGCATCGAATTTTGCGATCCCGGAGCGTGGCGGCTCGGTTCCGGCATGGTCGGCGCGTGTGGCCGCGCAGGTGCGGGTGGCTGCGGGTGTTGCGGTGCTGATCCATGCTGGCTCGGGTCCGAAGCGGTGGGGTGCTGCGGAAGTGCCTGACGCCTCGAGACCGGGGGGATCGGGGCTCGGTGGGTGGGTGGCTCCTGGATCGGATCCCGTTGAATCGGGCCGGTCTGCCCGGGGCCCCGCGGATTCGGTGTTTGCATACCAGGACCTTGGTGACCGGTTATGCGACGGAACGGGTCCGTTGTCATCGGCGTCGGCGCGTCGGGAACCTGGCGAAGCGGCCCGGAGGGGGTTGCGCTCTGGTCGTTCGGTACCCGGCGCAGCGGTCCGGAGTCAGTGGGTGCCTGGTCGTTCGGTACCCGGCGCAGCGGTCCGGAGTCAGTGGGTGCCTGGTCGTTCGGTACCCGGCGCAGCGGTCCGGAGTCAGTGGGTGCCTGGT
>NZ_JBEXLC010000095.1:0-34627 GCF_040609795.1 Nocardia sp. NPDC004604 | reverse complement strand
ACCCGATGTCATTGTGGCGGCGGGCGGCGACGGCATGGTCAACCTGGTCCTCAACGCGATGATGGATCCCGAGACGGACCGACCGCGGCGCGCAGCGGCGAATACTGCGCTGGGTGCGGTCGGCCTCGGCAGCTCCAATGACTTCCATAAACCGGGGCGAACCAGGATCGCCGATATCCCCGTCCGGCTCGGTCCGGCCGAGCTCGTCGATGTGGGCAAGGCGACCATGCTGCTGCCCGACGGCACCCGCGCGGTCCGCTACTTCCTGCTCAATGCGAGTATGGGACTCGTTGCGGCGGGCAATCATTCGTTCAACCACGCCCGCGGCCTGATCGGCTGGCTGAAGTCACGCAATGTCGAGGCGGCCATTGTCGCCACCGCGCTGAGCAATATCGCCACCCATAAGCCGCTGGCCATCCAGGTGCGCGGCTCGGACTGGGTGCACACCGCGCCGATAACCAATGTCGGCGTGCTCAAGAGCGTGCACTTCGCCGGCGGCATGTACTACGACACCCCGGTCACTCGCGCCGACGGCCATTTCGATATCAATATCTGGGAAGCCGCTGGCCGTGCCCGGATTCTCGGTCTGATCGCCGGTCTCTACCGCGGCAAGTTCGCGGGCTCCGCACTGGCCACCTGCCACCGCGACACATCGGTGGAACTGCGCCCCGCCGCGCCGGGACCGCTCGAACTCGATGGCGAGATCACAATCGTCGAATCGGCGCGTCTCGAGGTATTGCCGCAGGTGCTGAAGGTGTGTGCGCTATGACCGTCGTCCTGGTGACCGGCGCCGCCAACGGTATGGGTGCGGCGACCATGGAATACCTCGCGCGCGTTGGCTATACGGTCGAAGGCAGCGACAAGATCGCGCGGGAGAGCGTGTGCGCGGTCGATGTCCGCGATACCGAGGCGGTGCGCGGGTGGGTGAAGGCCGTGCACGCACGGCACGGGCGGATCGATGCCGTGGTCACCTTCGCCGCCTACGGCATTGTCGGCTCGGTGGAGGAGACCGATCCGGACGAGGCCGCCGCGCTGATCGACACCAATGTGATCGGCACGCACCGCGTATTGCGCGAGGTGCTGCCCATCATGCGGGCGCAGGGCAGCGGCCGGGTGATCGTGGTGAGTTCCGGTGCGGGTGCGATCGCCGAACCCTACGGCGGCTGGTACTCGGCCACCAAGGCAGCCATCGAACGTCTGGGTGAGGCGATGCGGATGGAGACCGCCGCATTCGGCATCCGTGTTTCGGTGTTGGCACCGGGATGGACGGTCACCCCGATCATCGATTCCGCTGTGCGCGTTGCCGATCCGATCGAGGCGTACACACCCGATCGGATCTCGGTGCTGGCGCGGGTCACCGGCTATCTCCGGGCCGGACAGTCCGCCGCGGCGGTAGCCAGAAAGGTGCGGACGATCCTGGAAGCGGATGAACCGCGCCAGACCTACCTCTGCGGCAGCGATGTTCGGCTGTCGTTCTGGACCCGGCGATTCACCCCCGCGCGCGTCTACGAACGCCTCGTCCGCCGCTATTACGGCTTTTGACAAGAGCATTTGCGGGCGGCACCGGTAGTATCACGTCGGCCGGACGGGATCCCAAGAAAGCGGGGGCTTGCCCGGCACCTGCCGTTCGCTGGATGGTGTGCTGGTACCCCATCCGCCGATGACACGGCAGGGGAGGCAGCGATGACCAACCGATAGAGGCAGGCGATGGCACCGGCTCTGAGATGTCTTGTCTGGGAACTGGACAACACCCTCTGGGATGGTGTCGTGTGCGACGCGACCAGCGGCGCACCACGGCCCGCTGCCCTACGCACCCTGCATAAGCTCAGCGAACGCGGCATCTGGCACGCCGTCGCCAGCCGCAGCGACCGCGACCTCACTCTGAACAAGCTGTACCGGCACGGGCTCTATGACATGTTCTCGGTCATCGAGATCGGCTGGGGCCGCAAGTCGTCATCGGTGGTCCGCATCGCGCAGACGCTCGGACTGACGTTGGACACCATCGGCTTCATCGATGCCGAACCGGTGGAACGCGCGGAGGTCGCCCGGGAGCACCCGCACGTGCGCTGCTACGCCGCCCGCAATGCCGATGTACTGCCAGCCCTGCCCGACTTCCGCCCGGTGCTGCGCACCGGGCCATCGGCCACGCCACCGATGGGATTCGCGAGCATCACGGGGTAGGGGCTCTCTTGCCCACGCACAGCCTGACGCGCGGGCGGATCGTCGTTATTCTCTGACCGTGTCGGCGGTCGTGCCCGGGCCAACGGCGATGACCCCCTGGCGGTTCGTCGTCGGATTCGGCGTGGTCAGCCTGCTCGCCGATATCGTCTATGAGGGCGCTCGCGCGGTTACCGGACCATATCTGGCCTCGTTGGGTGCCAGTGCCGTGCTCGTCGGCGTCATCACCGGCGCGGGTGAGGCATTCGCGCTCGCCGGTCGACTGGTGAGCGGACCCCTGACCGACCGAACCCGCGCCTACTGGCCCCTGGCGGTCGGCGGTTACACCCTTACTGTCACCTCGGTGCCATTGCTCGGCTTCGCGACCGGACTGTGGTCGGCCGGGGTGCTCGTGATCGCCGAGCGGGCGGGTAAAGCGGTGCGCAGTCCGGCCAAGGATGTGCTGCTGTCCCATGCGGCGGGCGCGGTCGGACGCGGGCGCGGATTCGCCGTACACGAGGCCTTGGACCAGATCGGCGCGCTGGTCGGGCCACTCGTCGTCGCGGGCATTCTCGTATTGTCGGCGGGCGACTACCGGCCGGCCTTCTTCGCCTTGGCGATACCGGGTGTGGCGGTGCTGGTGGTGTTGGAGAGACTGCTGGTCCGGGTACCGAATCCGGCCGTCTATGAACCGACTCGCCAGGCGCCGACCGCAGGCGCCGGTGCCCCAACCAGGTTGCCGACGGCGTACTGGAGTTATCTGGCTTTCGCTGCCGCGACGACCACCGGTTTCGCCGGTTTCGGTCTGCTCGCCTTCCACTTGGCCACCCATGCGATCGTCCCGTTGGCGGTCGTTCCCGTCGTCTATGCCGCGGCGATGGTCGTCGATGCCCTCGCCGCCCTGCTCACCGGGTGGTGCTACGACCGCACCGGTGCCCGAATCCTGCTCGCGGTGCCGATCCTGTCGGCGTTGATCCCACCGCTGGCGTTCCAGGACCAGCCGATCCCCGCCGTCGTCGGTGCACTGCTGTGGGGCGCGGTCCTGGGCGTCCAGGAATCCACCCTGCGCGCGACCGTTGCCGACCTCGTCCCGGTGCAACGGCGTGGCACTGCCTACGGGATTTTCGCCGCCGGTTCGGGCCTTGCGGCCTTCGCCGGATCCGCGCTGCTCGGCCTGCTGTACTCCCGCTCCCTGACGGCCGTGGTCAGCATCACCGCCGCCATCCAACTCGTGGCCCTAATCATCTTCGTTACCTACCACCTTCGCCTGCGAGCGCCGAATCGACCTCGACCGCGGGGAAACCCGTAAGCGGATAGCCGAGATCAATCGGCGTGGCCGACCGAAGTCGCTGCCGCAGTGCGGGCAGGAATGCCTCGATGTGGGCGCACGTGGCCCCCGGTTGCTCTAGGTGGGGCAGATGACCTGCCGCGCGGATGATCTCGAAGCGGGCATTGCCGAACGGGCCACTCTGCTGAATCTGCTCCAGCGAATCGGTATGCACCGATAATCGGCGCGGTGATCGGCGTGGTCGGCGGCGCTCGACGATCCGGGCGGGAATGATGTGGCCATGGCCAATGATCCGAACGTTCCCGATATCAAACCCCGCAGCCGCGACGTCACCGATGGTCTGGAGAAGACGGCTGCGCGTGGCATGCTGCGGGCCGTCGGCATGGACGACGGCGACTGGGGCAAATCCCAGATCGGGGTGGCTTCGTCCTGGAACGAGATCACGCCGTGCAATCTGTCGCTGGATCGGCTCGCCAAGGCCTGCAAGGAGGGCGTATTCGCGGGCGGCGGATATCCCATGGAATTCGGCACCATTTCGGTCTCCGACGGCATCTCCATGGGCCATGAGGGCATGCATTTCTCGCTGGTCTCGCGGGAGGTTATCGCCGACAGCGTCGAGACGGTGATGCAGGCCGAGCGGCTCGACGGCTCCGTACTGCTGGCCGGATGCGATAAATCGCTGCCCGGCATGCTGATGGCGGCGGCGCGACTGAATTTGGCGAGCGTATTCCTGTACGCGGGCTCCATCCTGCCCGGTATCGCGAAACTCTCCGATGGCAGTGAGCGCGAGGTGACGATCATCGACGCGTTCGAGGCCGTCGGCGCATGCTCGCGGGGTTTGATGAGCCGCGAGGATGTGGACGCCATCGAACGGGCCATCTGCCCGGGCGAGGGTGCGTGCGGTGGGATGTACACCGCCAACACCATGGCCAGCGCGGCCGAGGCCTTGGGCATGTCGTTGCCGGGCAGTGCGGCGCCGCCCGCGACCGATCGGCGACGCGACGGCTATGCGCGGCGCAGTGGTGAGGCGGTGGTGGAGTTGCTGCGGCGCGGGATCACCACCGCCGACATTCTTACCAAGGAGGCCTTCGAGAATGCGATTGCCGTCGTCATGGCATTCGGCGGCTCCACCAATGCGGTACTGCACCTGCTCGCGATCGCACACGAGGCGAAGGTGGATCTGACACTGGACGATTTCGCCCGTGTCGGTCGCCGGGTGCCCCATCTCGCCGATGTGAAACCCTTTGGGCGACATGTGATGACGGATATCGACCGGATCGGCGGCGTGCCGGTGATGATGAAGGCGCTGCTCGATGCGGGCCTGCTGCACGGCGACTGCCTGACCGTGACCGGCCGGACGGTGGCCGAGAACCTCGCCGACATCGCCCCGCCCGACCCCGACGGAAAAGTGGTGCGGGCCATGACATCCCCGATCCACCCGACCGGCGGCATCACCATCCTCGCCGGATCCCTGGCACCCGGCGGCGCCGTTGTCAAATCCGCAGGCTTCGACTCCGACGTATTCACCGGCACCGCACGGGTTTTCGATGGCGAGCGCGCGGCCATGGACGCATTGGAGGACGGCACGATCACCGCGGGCGATGTGGTGGTCATCCGCTACGAGGGTCCCAAAGGTGGTCCCGGAATGCGGGAAATGCTCGCGATCACCGCGGCCATCAAGGGCGCGGGACTTGGCAAGGACGTGCTGCTGCTCACCGATGGGCGATTCTCCGGCGGTACCACCGGACTGTGCGTCGGACACGTCGCCCCCGAAGCGGTCGACGGCGGTCCGATCGCCTTCGTCCAGGACGGCGACCAAATCCGCCTCGACGTCGCCGCGGGCACCCTCGACCTGTTGATCGATCCCGCGGAACTCGCCCGCCGCGGCGAGGGCTGGAAACCCTTGCCGCCCCGCTATACCCGCGGCGTGCTCGCCAAGTATTCGAAGCTGGTCGGCTCGGCCTCATTCGGCGCCGTCTGCGACTGACGGCTGGTCCGGCGGGATCGGCTTCGGCGTGCGGGCGAAGGCTCGGCAGAACATTCCTTCGCCGATATCGATCCTGATCCCGCCGATCCCCGCACCCGCGCTGCACTGCGCCTGACGGGTCAGGGAAATTCGGGCAACACGGCCAGGTCGAGGTCGCGCAGCCGGAACGGATCGGCGATCACCTCGTAGCTTGCGATCCGGTTGTGCTCGACCGTAACGGCAAGGGCGAGCAGCAGTTTGCCGCGCGGGGCGACAATGATGCCGACCGCACCGTTGACGAGCGCGAGCGTGGCGACCTGGGAGCGGCGGCGCAGGATGACGGTCTCCCGGGCCACCTCCTGCGCGCCACGGACGACCAGCGCCATACCCGAGGGCAGTGCGGCGGGATCGGCCGTGCGCACCACGTCGGGAGCCAGCACCGCGAGCAGCGCATCGAGATCACCGCTGCGGGCGGCGGCGAGGAAGGCGTCGACGACGTGCCGCTGCTCGGCGAGTTCCGCGGTGGATGCGGTGGTATCGCTGTGGGCTCGGGCGCGGGCCCGGCTGGCGAGCTTCTTGGTGGCGTCCGTTGTGCGGCCCAGGATGGGTGCGATCTGGTCGAACGGCACCGCGAACATATCGTGTAGCACGAACGCGACCCGCTCGTCGGGCCCGAGCGTATCCAAGACCACCAGCAGTGCCCGTCCGACCGAATCGATCAGTACCGCTTCGCTTTCCGGATCACGGTCATAGGCGGAATCGCCGAGATCGGGGATCCGATCGATCGGATCCTCGCGCCGGGCGGCCCGCGAGCGCAGCATATCGAGGCAGATCCGGGAGACCACCGTCGTCAGCCAGCCCGCGAAATTCTCGACCTCGCCGGTATCGGAGCGGGCCAGCCGCAGCCACGCCTCCTGCACCGCGTCATCGGCTTCGCTGGCCGACCCCAACATCCGGTATGCGACCCCGCGCAGGTGATCGCGATGCGTCTCGAATCGTCGCGCCAACAAGTCCTGTGCGTGCATCGGTCACCTTTCGTACTCGGCATCCGTCAGGTGGATAGGGCGATCGGGTGCAGCACCACGATCGCAGACTCACAGAACCGAGACACCCGGAGGGTATTCCCATGTCAGTCGTGTACGTCGCCGTCACCATCCTCGCCGCAGTCGGCGCACTCTTCGCCGCGGGCTTCGATATCGTCAAGGCGGATAAGGTGCGCGAGACCATGCAGGGCTATGGCCTCCCGCAATGGACACTCAACCCTCTGGCGGCGCTGAAAGCCCTCGGCGCCTCCGGCCTGCTGATCGGCCTGGCCATCCCGCCGCTGGCCCTGGCCGCCGCCATCTGCCTCGTACTGTTCTTCCTCGGCGCGGAAATCACCATCCTCCGCGCGAAGTGGTACACCCACCTCACCTATCCGTTGCCGTACCTGATTCTGGCCGCGGCGTCGCTCGCACTCTTCACCTTCGCCTGAGCCGGAGCGCTATCGGCCGAGTACGCCGCGGAATGCGTGGGCAGTGTCCGCCCGTGCCGCGGCATCCGCCTATGCTGTGGCATCCGCTCATGCTGGGCGTCGGGCCATGCGCGTGTGCAGCCTCGGCCGATGCGACTTCGCCGCGTGGATGTGCTCAACCGCCTCGAGCGGGCGAAGCAATCGAGGCGGATCGGTTGGTACCGAGTCCGATTGGGTGTCTGCCCAATGACGCTCGCCGCTTCGACGCAGTCGGTGCCGGACCGCACACGATGCACATTTGCGCACGATGCGATATTGCACTGCATGCCATTTCGGACCCGTTATCCGTCGGCGAGTCGATGCTCGAGCCGAATGTCCTTTGGCCAGCGCCGAGTACCGCTGGACACCGAGCGTATCCGACTCCGACGAGCCAGCTAGCCCACGATGAAATCGGCCGCCTGCTCACCGATGAAAACGCTCGGTGCATGCGTATGTCCGCGAATCAGCAGTGGCATGACCGATGCGTCGGCGACGCGAAGTCCTTGCACTCCACGCACTTCCAGTCGTGGTGTCACCACACTGCTCGCGTCGGAACCCATCCGGCAGGTGCCGACCGGGTGATACAGGGTGTGCGAGAAGCCGTTCAGCGTCAGTTCCATGGCGGCTTCCAGCTCCGCGGGCGCCTGCGGCGGATAGATCAGCGGACCTAGTACCGCCTTCATGGCCGGTGCGGCGGCGATTTCGGCGCAGACCCGCAGACCCGACATGATCGCGGCCCGGTCCGCGCCGCCGCTATCGGACAGATAACGCGGGTCGATGATCGGTTTGGCGGTCGGATCGGTGGACACCAATGAGATGCGACCCCGGCTGTGCGGGCGCAGCAGCACCGTCGCCAGCACCACGCCGTGCTCGGTCGGATCGACCAGGCCCTCGTAGAAGAACGGCGCCGGCGCGAAAATCAGTTCCAGATCCGGCAATTCGAGATCGGAGCGGCTGCGGACGAACCCGTAGGCCTCACCTACATTGGAGGTGAGCATGCCGCGGTGCCGGATGAAATAGTCGAGGAGCTGAAGCGGCTTTTCCGCGGTGAACAGTGAATCGGATTCGACACCGTAGCCGAGCGCCGCGACCAGGTGGTCCTGCAAATTGGCGCCCACCTCGGGCGCATGGTGCACCAGCGGAATGTGGTGGCGCGCAAGTTCGTCCGCATCGCCGATACCGGAGAGCATGAGCAGCTGCGGGCTGTTGATCGCACCACCGCAGAGCACCACCTCGCGCCGGGCTGCCACCGTATGGGTACTGCCGCCCTGGCGGTACTCCACCCCTGTCGCGCGCGGTGTCCCGGTGGGCGAGGTCTCGAAGATGACCCGGGACGCGAGCGCCTCGGTATGCACAATGAGGTTCGGGCGGCGCATGGCGGGCTTCAGGTACCCGTCGGCGGTGCTCCAGCGCCTGCCGCCGTGCTGGGTCACCATGGTTTCGCTGAACCCCTCCGGCTGCGGCCGGTTCGGCGGCTCCACCTCGAACCCGGACTCCTTGACCGCGGCCAGGTAGGCCGCGGTCAGTGCGCGCGGACTGCGCTGCCGGGAAATATGCAGCGGCCCGTTCGCGCCCTCATCCGGGTATTGGGCGTCCTCGACGCTCTCGATCTTGCGGAACTGCTCGACCGCCGCCGCGAACCCCCACTCGTCCCCGGCCAGCAGCGCCCACTCGTCATAGTCGGCGCGGAATCCGCGCACCCACATCATCGCGTTCATCGACGACGAGCCGCCGAACATTTTGCCGCGCGGCCAGTAGATCTGCCGATTCTTCAGCTCGGGCTGCGGTTCGGTGAGGTAGTCCCAGTCCACCTCCGAGCGGAACAGTTTCGCGAACGCCGCCGGAATGTGGGCGAATTTGTTCTTATCATGCGGCCCCGCCTCCAGCACCACCACCGTGACATTCGGGTCGGCGCTGAGCCGATTGGCCAGGACCGCACCCGCGGACCCGGAGCCGACGATCACATAGTCCGCGGTAGCCCCTGTTTGCACTGTCCTACTCCGATCTGCGCTGCGTATGGCAAACATACGAGCAAGATGCGGTCCGAGGTTCGGTTTCGGTGACAAACCGGTCGTCTTTCCCGGCTCGGATCGGGTGGGTATGGCGGTCAGCGCCTGGTCAGCGGCGGGCGGAGTCCGAGGTGTTCGCGCAGGGTAGTCCCGGTGTACTCGGTGCGATATGCGCCGCGCTCCTGCAGTTCCGGAATCAGCCGGTCGACGATCTCATCGAGTCCGGTGGGGACCAGATATGGCGAAATATTGAACCCGTGCGTCGCGCCGTTGCGCACCCAGCGGGTCAGCTCATCGGCGACCTGGCCGGGAGTGCCCGCGAAGCCGGATCGCTGCGACGTCTCGATGGCGACCTGGCGCAGCGACAGATTCTTGGCCTCGGCCAGTGCTCGCCACTCCCGCGCGATCGCCACCGGGTCCTGGCCGTCGCGCTGGGCGCCGCGTTCACCGGAAATCACCCGGGGCCGTGGATCGTCCGCGGGCAGCGGGCCATCCGGATCGAGGTCGGACAGATCGCGACCCCACACCTGGCCGACCAGCGAAAGCGCGGTCTGACCGGTGAATTGCGCCTCCAGCACCCAGCGCGCCTTCTCCTCGACCTCGGATTCCTTCTCGGCCAGCACGATCTGGGTTCCGGGCAGGATCTTGATGTCATCGGCAGGGCGACCCGCACGCACCAGACGCTCGCGAATATCGTTCGCGAAGGCCAGTGCGGCATCGAAATGCGTGCCGTGCCTGGAGAAGATGACATCCGCATCGGCCGCCGCGAAATCGCGGCCCGCGGGCGAATCACCGGCCTGGAAGATCACGGGGTGGCCTTGGGCGCTGCGCGGCAGGGTTGGGGTGATGGAGACCTGGAAGTGGTCGTTATCGCGGGTCACCCTGCGCACCGAATCCGGTGCGGCCCAGTGGGTTTCCTGGCGTGCGGTCGCGATCGCATGATCGGCCCAGGCATCCCAGATCTCGCGGGCCGTCCGGACGAATTCGCCCGCGCGCTCATAGCGCTGCGCGTGATCGAGGAAGCCGCCACGCCGGAAATTCGCACCGGTCCAGGCATTGTCGGTGGTGACGGCGTTCCAGCCCGCCCGGCCGCCGGACAGCAGGTCCAGTCCGGCGAGTCGGCGCGCGAGGTCGGCGGGTTCGTTATAGGTGGTGTTCTGGGTGGCGACCAGACCGATATGCCGGGTGATCCCGGCCAGCGCCGCCAGCTGGGCGATGGCATCGGGACGGCCCGCGATATCGGTATCGAGCAGCTGACCGTGCTGCTCGCGCAGGCGCAGACCCTCGCCGAGGAAGAACGCGTCGAAGAGTCCGCGCTCGGCGGTGCCGATGATGCGCCGGAATGTCTCGAAGTCGATCTGGGAACCGCTGCTCGGATCCGACCAGATGGTGGAATGGTTGACGCCCTGGAAGAAAACACCGAAATGAATCTGTGCGTCGGGGAACGGAACCTCGCGCCCACCCGCCGCCCGACTGTCGCCCGAGACTGTACTCATCAGTGCTGATCCTTCGCGTATCGATTGATCGGCCGCGCCAGGCCGAGATTGGCGCGCAGGGTCGAGCCCGGCACCGGGCGGTGGAGCACACCGGATCGGAACAGTGCGGGCAGGACGTGGCGCGCCAGCGCCGGGAGGTCCTCGTCGATAACGGCCGGATGCAGGCGTACGCCGTCGACGTGGTGTGCGAGTTCGGTAATGAGGCGGACGAGGTCGGTGGGCGAGCCCGAGAACGTCAGGCGCTCTGTGGGATTCGCGGACGCGTACTCGTCCGGATCGGCGATGCGTTGAGCCGCCGTCGCATGCGGGATGTCCAGGGCGACCTCGAGTTCGGCGAAAACGAGTGCACCGGTTGCTCGCGCGCGGTCGGCGGCGGCCAGGGTCTGTGCGAGATCGCGTCCCGCGACGAGGATGACGTCGACCGCGCCGGATTCGGTTGTGTCATAGGCGAAAACAACCACTTGACCCTGCGGCGGCCGTGGCACGATTGCCGGCCCCCGCACCGAGAAGGTCTCGCCGGTGAAGTCGATGTAGTGCAACTTATCTCGATCCAGGAAGCGGCTCGCCGCATGGTCGCGCACGACGGCGTCGTCCTCCCACGAGTCCCACAGCCGGCGCGCGACCTCGATCGAATCCCGTTGTTCGCGTGCGAGTTCCGCTTCGGTGGTGCGTGCGGGCCGACCCCAGGTGGTGGCGGCCGCCGGGGCGGCAATGGTGGTCGCGATCCAGCCGCCGCGCCCGCGCGAGGCATAGTCCAGCGTGGCCAGCTGCGCGGAGGTGTGGAACGGTTCCGCGTAGGTGGTCGCCACGGTCGCCACCAGTCCGATGGTGCTGGTGGTCGCCGCGACGAACGATGCCCGCGTCACCCCGTCGATGCGCGCCGCCGGATGGCCCACGGGCGGCAGGATCGAATCGTCGAACGTCGCGAGCGTAAAGCCGGCATTCTCGGCCGCACTGACGCGTTTGCGCAGCGTATCGCCGGTAAGGAAGGCATCGGGTGGATGCGCGGCCCGCCGCCACGCGGCGGGGTGATATCCCTCGCCATCCAATTCGATGCCCACCGCGAAGACGTTTCCGCTCCTGCTCATAGGTATGACGATCGTCAAACTTGTCCGGCGCCGCCAGCATTAGCGTCGCGCTGATCCGAATCGGCCCGACTTCGGATCGCGATGACGCGAACCATGTCGCGTGGTAAATAGCGCGATCCCGGGTTCGCCGTCCGAACGGCGAACCCGGGATCAGCTGTTGCGATTACCGCGCCGCGCGAGCGGACAGCGCCGCAGCCACCAGCACCGTGACACCTTCCGCGATCGCCGTCCCGCCCAGGGCATGTGCCGCCGAGAGCACCGTGGTTCCTGCGAGTCCCAGGAACACCGACCCGAAGCAGGCGATGCCCACCACAATGCCGAGTTGGACGCTGGTGACCAGAATGCCGCTGGCATCGGCCGCGAGGGCCATGGGAATCCTGGCCAGGGTGCGGGTCATCAGCGGGCTGAAGGCCAGGCCGTTGCCGATGCCCTGGATGCCGAAGACGACAAGCGCGAGCGGGCCGAAATCGGCGCCGTTGCGCAGCATCATGCCGAGCACCACCATGGTGATCGCGGCGAGTACCAGGCCGAACGGAATCATGCTGGCGTGGAAGCGATGTGGGATGCGCTCCCAGTTCAGACTGGCCAGTGCGAAGGTCGCGCCCATCGGGATGAACAGCAGGCCCGCGTGTAATGCGGTGTAGCCGAGGGTGCTCTGCAGGTGGATCGCCATGACGAACATCCAGCCACCGAAGGTGGCCATGATCGTGAACAGCGTGCCCGCGGTCAGTGTCAGTCCCGGCGACTTCAGCACGCGCTGGGCGAAGAGCGGTTCACCGTCGCGAGCGGCGACCGCCCGCTCGATCAGCACGAACAATCCGATACCGAGCACACTGGCGCCCAGGGCGATCCATGTCCACAGCGGCCAGTCCTGCTCATGTCCCAACACCAAGGGCAGCACGAGCAGCAGCACCGATACGGTGAGCATCGTCAGACCGGCCAGATCCAGCTTGCGATCGAATCGCGCTGTGGCCGAGGGCAGAACCCGCGGGGCGATCAGCAGGAGCACCGCGCCGATCGGCACATTGACCAGGAATACGCCACGCCAGCTGCTCCCGAAAAGGTCGGCATTGACGATCAGTCCGCCCGCCACCTGGCCGACGACCATGCCGCCGGAGATGATCGCGGAGTACGCGCTGAGCGCCTTGGCCCGCGCATTGCCGGTGAAGTTGCGCTGGATCATGGTCATGATCTGCGGAATCATCGCGGCCGCACCCGCACCCTGGACGAACCGGAATACGATGAGCGACAACTCATTCCACGCCAGCCCGCACGCCAGCGAGGCAACGGTGAACACCGCGAGCCCGGTGATGAAGGTGCGACGCTGGGTGAACCGATCACCCAATCGCGCACCCGTGACGAGCAGTACGGCATAGGCGATCACATATCCGGCGACGATCAACTGCAATGCGGATCCGCTGGTATGCAACGAGATACGAATAGAAGGTATGGCGACATTGACGATCGACGCGTCGAGCACCGCCATGAACTGTCCGGTGAGCAATACCGCGAGCACCGCGATGGTTCGCCGCGCACCGAACGCGGCAGGCTGAACCGCCGGACCCGCAGCGGCCGATGTGGCCGCAGCGGTACTCGGCTGCAAGGTCTGGGTCATGTTCTAGAGCTTGCAGCCGATCCGACACCAGTAACAGGAGTCCAGTAACACTGGTACTGGCAACACCCGGATAGCGAACGATCGCTCGGTCCCATCGCAGTATGCACGTGCGCGACGGTCAGGGGAACTCGAAGCCCAGAGCGGCGGCCGCGGTTGCGGGAGTCGGTTGGGACCAGCGGTCGGCGAGGGCTTCGGCGCTGGTGAGGGAGCGGGTGATGGCGTGGTCGATATAGAGGGTGCCATTGAGGTGGTCGGTCTCGTGTTGCACGATGCGTGCGGGCCAGCCGGATACCTCTTCATCCAGCTCGCGGCCGTATTCGTCCTGGCCGCGCAGGTGCACGCCGGCGTGGCGCGCGACCACGGCCTGCCAACCCGGGATGCTGAGGCAGCCTTCGAAGAATGCGGCCCGGATATCGCCGATCGGTTCATAGGTCGGATTGACCAGGACTCGGAACGGCAGTGGGATCCGGGCGCGGATCGCGCGCACCTCGTCGGTCACCTCGGCCGGATCCTCCAGCACGGCCAGTCGCAGCGGTATCCCGACCTGCGGCGCGGCGAGCCCCACACCCGGCGCGGCGTGCATCGTCTCCCGCATCGCGAGCACCAATCGGCCCAGCTGCGCGTCGGTCAGCTGCCCGTCATAGCGGGCGACAGGGGTGCGAAGGACGGGGTCGCCCGCGGTAACAATGGGCAGTGGGCGTGGGCCGTCGAGCAGGCCCTCGACCAGATCGGGGAGGGGGATCATCATGGTCTCAGGATCGCAAGTCGGCAGGTGGCGGCATAATCCGGCCGGAATCACTGCCCAATTCGGCCGGACCCGGAATATTTAGGCAAGCTAACTTATTAGTAAATATAGGCGCCTTTCTATGTGTACGGAACAACCGACGGTTGGCAACCCGCCGAAGGAGGCTGGCCATGATGACAGATACCCAGATGGAGCGGCTGATCGGCCGCATCACCGACCTGTACGCCACCTATCCGCAGATCCGCGACGCGCGACCGGACCCGCAGATCTTCGCCGCGATTCGAGAACCGGGACTCAGCCCGGCCCAGATCGCGGAGATGGTGATGACGGGCTATGCGGATCGCCCAGCGCTCGGGCATCGCGTCAGCGAACCGACCACTGACGATGCGGGCCGCCGCACCCTACGGCTGCTGCCCGAATTCGAGACCATCACCTACGGGGAGCTGTGGGCGCGAGTCGCCGCGATCGCCGCGGACTGGCAGCACGACGCCGAAAACCCGCTGCGCGCAGGTGATTTCGTCGCGACCCTCGGATTCACCAGCAGCGACTACATTGCCCTCGACCTGGCATGTCTATACCTCGGCGCGGTCGCCGTGCCGCTGCAGGCGAGCGCATCGCCCGCGCAGTTGTCGGCGATCCTGGCGGAGACCGCACCGCGCATCCTCGCCGCGACCCCCGAAAACCTCGATGCCGCGATCGAATGCGTATTGGCCGGACCGACACCGGAACGTTTGGTCGTCTTCGACTACCACCCCGAGGACGACGATCAGCGCGACGCATTCGAATCGGCCCGGTACCGGCTCGCGAACACACCGATAGTGGTGGAGTCACTGGATTCGGTACTCGAACGCGGTCGCGCTCTGCCACCCGCGCCGCTGTTCATTCCCGACGGCGACGCGCTCACCCTGCTGATCTACACCTCCGGCAGTACCGGAACCCCCAAGGGGGCCATGTACACCGCCGGGCTGGTGACCGCGATGTGGTTGGCCCAGGCCGAGGTGGCCGCGATCAACCTGAACTACATGCCCATGAGCCATGTCGCCGGGCGCATGGCGCTGTACGGAGTGCTGGCCCGCGGCGGCACCGCGTATTTCACGGCCAAGAGTGATATCTCGACGTTGTTCGAGGATATCGGCATGGTGCGCCCGACCGAGCTGTTCTTCGTACCTCGCATCTGCGATATGGTCTTTCAGCGCTATCAGAGTGAAATCGCGCGGCGCTCCGAACCGGGTACAGACCGTGCCGAACTCGACCGTGTGGTGAAGGCCGAACTGCGCGAAGACTTTCTGGGCGGCCGGTTCATCACCGCGATCGTCGGCAGCGCACCGCTGGCCCCGGAGATGAAGACCTTCATCGAATCGGTCATCGATCTGGAGTTGCACGACGGCTACGGCTCGACCGAAGCGGGCGGCAGCATCATGATCGATAACCTGATCTGCCGTCCACCGGTCCTCGACTACAAGCTGGTCGATGTGCCCGAGCTGGGGTATTTCGGCACCGACCAGCCGCATCCGCGCGGCGAACTGCTGTTGAAGACCACGACCATGATTCCGGGCTACTACAAGCGGCCCGAGGTCACCGCGGAGATCTTCGATGTGGGCGGCTTCTACCGGACCGGGGACATCGTGGCCGAACTCGGGCCCGATCAGCTGGTCTACGTGGATCGCCGCAACAATGTGCTGAAGTTGTCCCAGGGTGAATTCGTCGCAGTCGCGCATCTGGAGGCCGTATATGCCAGCAGTCCGCTGCTCGAGCAGATCTTCATCTACGGCAACAGCGAGCGCGCCTATCTGCTCGCGGTGATCGTGCCGACCGCAGAGGTGCTGCGCAGCGCCGATCCGAAAGCGGCACTGAGCGATTCGCTGCAACATATCGCCAAGGATGCCGGGTTACATTCCTATGAGATCCCGCGCGACTTCCTGATCGAGACCGAACCGTTCACCGCCGACAACGGTCTGCTCTCCGGTATCGGCAAACTATTGCGCCCCAAGCTGATCGAGCGCTACGGCGACCGGTTGCAGCAGCTGTACGCCGAACTGGCCGAGGGGCAGGCGGACGAACTGCGCGCGCTGCGCCGCGAAGCCGCCGAACTACCGGTGCTGGAGACCGTGAGCCGCGCCGCACGGGCGCTGCTCGGCTGCGCAACCACCGATCTGCGACCGGATGCGCATTTCACCGATCTCGGCGGCGATTCCCTTTCCGCACTGTCGTTTTCGAATCTGCTCCGCGATATCTTCGATGTCGAGGTGCCGGTCGGCGTCATCGTCAGCCCGGCCAACGGGTTGCGCGAATTGGCCGACTACGTCGAATCGGCACAGGGATCCGGGGCGATCCGGCCCACCTTTGCCTCGGTACATGCCCGGACAGATCTCGCGCGTGCCGATGAACTGACGCTCGACAAATTCATCGATGCGCAATCACTCTCCGCCGCAACGACTCTCCCGCATACGACCGCGACCCGGACCGTTCTGCTGACCGGTGCCAATGGCTACCTGGGCCGCTTTCTGTGTCTGGAATGGCTGGAACGACTGGATAAGACCGGCGGCACCCTGATCTGCGTCATCCGCGGCAAACATGCGGCCGCCGCCCGCGCCCGGCTCGACGCCGCCTTCGACACCGGTGACCCGGAACTGATCCGGCACTACCGGGAGCTGGCCGCCCGCCGCTTGGAGGTGCTGCCCGGCGATATCGGCGAGCCGAATCTCGGCTTGGACGATGCGACCTGGCATCGGCTGGCCGATACCGTCGATCTGGTCGTGCACCCCGCCGCACTGGTCAATCACGTCCTGCCCTATAACCAGCTCTTCGGCCCCAATGTCGTTGGTACTGCGGAAATTATCCGATTGGCCATCACCACGCGGATCAAGCCTGTGACCTATCTGTCCACCGTGGCCGTCGCCGACCAGATCCAGCCCTCGGTCTTCGAGGAGGACGGCGATATCCGTCGAATCAGCCCTACGCGTGCCATCGACGACAGCTACGCCAATGGTTACGGCAACAGCAAATGGGCGGGCGAGGTGCTGCTGCGGGAAGCGCACGATCGGTGCGGACTACCCGTTGCGGTCTTCCGATCCGATATGATCCTGGCCCACAGCCGATTCAACGGCCAGCTCAATATCCCGGATATGTTCACCCGGCTGCTGCTCAGTCTGGTCGCCACCGGCATCGCCCCGTACTCCTTCTACGAGACCGACGCCGACGGCAAACGGCAACGCGCACACTACGACGGCCTGCCCGCCGACTTCACCGCCGAGGCGATCACCACCCTTGGTGCGCAGGCGCGCAATGGTTTTCGAACCTTCGACGTGCTCAACCCGCACGATGACGGCATCTCCCTGGACGAATTCGTGGACTGGTTGGTCGAATCCGGCCACCCCATCCAGCGGATCGACGACTACCAGAAGTGGTTCAGCCGGTTCGGAACCGCCCTGCGCGCCCTGCCCGAGAAGCAGCGCCAGGCATCAGTGCTACCGCTGCTGCACGCCTACCGCCGTCCGGCTCGGCCCATCCGCGGTTCCGCCATCCCGGCGAAGGGTTTCACCGCCGCGGTCCAAGCCGCGAATATCGGGCCCGAGCACGATATTCCGCACCTGACACCCGCGCTCATCGAAAAGTACGTCAGCGATCTTCGGCTGCGCGGTCTGCTCTGAGTCCGCTCGAACCGGGACTCAGCCGAGCTCGAGGATGGTAACCGTGAGGCGGGTGGCGTAATCGACCACCGCGTCGCGGTCGGACTCGATATCGCCGTCGAGCCAGTCGAGGAACAGCGCGAGCAGCGCACCGGATATCGCGCTGACCGGCCGGGGGATCCGGCCGGAAGCGGTGGCGAATCGCGCGGCCTGCTCCGGTGCGAGTTGGGTCGCGACGAGTGTGACGAAGGCCGGAAGCGCATCGGCGCCGTGAGCGCGCAGGGTGTCATCCGCCAGGGTTTCCCGGAACATGATCCGTCCGCGGCGCGGGTCGTCCTGGAAGTACTGTGCCGCGGCGTCGAAAGCCGCTCGGGCGCGGGCGGTTTCGTCGGCGGGGGCATCGCGCAGCCGGGTCGTGACAGCATCGAGCAGTCCGTGCGCCGTCTGGTCGTAGACCTCGACGAGCAGGGCTTCGCGATCGGGGAAGTTCTCGTAGAAGTAGCGCAGGCTCAACCCCGCCTCGCGGCAGACGGCCCGCATGGTGGTCGCCGCCGCGCCCTCGCCGCCGAGCAGCGCGTATCCGGCCCGCACGAGCTGTTGGCGGCGTTCGGCGGACCGGCTTGCCATGGTGCTGCCGCGCCAGGTGCTGGCTGACGAACTCACGGATCCGATCATGTCATGTGCGCGCCGACGCATTCGGCGGGCGCGTGCCCGCGCGTTGTTCCAGCTTCCGGAGCAGGTCCCGGAGCTGTTCATCGGTGCTGAGGTACTGATCCATCAGCACATTGATCGCGCCGCGTAGCAGGGAATACGGCACCCATACGCGGGGTGCGATGGTACGCGGGGCGCGGCGAGCGATGCCATCGGCGACGGCCAGCGCGGCGTCGGCGGCGCTGATGCGCTGATCGAGCGGCCAGGGCAGCATGGCGGCGGCGGCGCGGCCGAAATCGTCGTCGTCGAGGGTGTGGTGGGTCATGGCCGTGTCGACGATGCCGAAATAGGCGACACCGGCGCTGGCGCCGGAGGCGGCCAACTCGACCCGCAGTGCGCGACCGAGCTGTTCGACACCGGCCTTGCTGATCATGTACGGGGAACCGCCCATACCCGGTGCGAATGCGGCACAGGACGACACCACCACGACATGTCCGCTGGTGGCGACGATATCGTCGAGCGCGGGGCGGACGGCATTGAAGACACCGGTCAGGTTGACACCGATGACGCGGTCGAAGTCGGCCGGGTCCATGGTCCGCAGTGTGGCGGGCGTGGGGGCGATACCGGCGTTCGCGACCACTACATCTATGCGCCCGAAGCGTTCACGAACCGTTGCGATGGCCGCGACCATACCGTCCCGGTCGGCGACATCGGCGCGCAGCGCGAGCGCTCGGGAACCCAGTCGCGTTGCGGCAGTGCGGACTTCGGTCTCGTCGAGATCAAGCATGGCGACGGTCGCGCCGCGCCGATGCAGGATGCGGGCCAGTTCGCCGCCGATGCCGCGCCCGGCGCCGGTAATGACGGCGACCTTGTCGGTCACGTCGAAGGGAGTGTCGGTGGGCAGGAGTCGAAAGAGGTTCATGATGCCTCGGTGAGATAGGCGTCGGCGTCGAATCGCATCGTGCGGCGAGCGTATTCGAAACTCCAGTTCGGATACAGCCCGGCATTGTGGTTGCCGTCGGCGGTTTGGTAATAGCTGCGGCAACCGCCGGTGACCCATACCGTGTCCCGGCTGCGCTGTTCCATCTCCTCGACGAAAGCCCGCTGTGCCTGTGGTCGCACCTCGATGCGGCGAAGACCGTTGTCTCGCATGCGCTTTACCGCATCAACGATGTAACGGATCTGCGCCTCGATCATGAAGATGGCGGATTGATTCCCGGCCGCGCCGAACGGGCCGAGGGTGGTGAAGAAGTTCGGAAACCCGGTTACGGAGGTGCCGAGATAGCTTTGCGGGCGTTGCCGATACAGCTGTGCGAGGGTGCGCCCGGCGGTGTCGTGGATGGCCTCGAATATCCGCGGTGGGACACCGAAGCCGGTGCCCCAGATGATCGTATCCACCTCGTGTTCGGTGCCGTCGCGGGTGATGATCGATCGCGCCCGCACTTCCGCGATGCCGGAGGTCTCCACGTCGACATTCGGCTGCGTCAGAGCCGGATAGTAGGCATCGGAGAAGATCGCGCGTTTACAGCCGATCATATAGTCGGGTGTCAGCTTTCGGCGCAGTCGCGGATCGGGAACCTGTCGACGCAGCTGCAACCGGCCCAGCGCCTCGAAGGGGTGACGGAACCGCTTGTCCACGAACCCGACCAGCCCGAATCCCTCGATGCCGGTGAAATAGGCGGCGCGAATCGTCTTGCCCAGCAATGGCATCCGCCGCAGTAGTGTGCGCTCGACGGCGGTCGTCGCCCAATCCATGCGCGGCACGATCCAGGGCGCCGAACGCTGGAATACCGTCAGCCGACCCACCACCGGCTGTATCTCCGGAATGAATTGCACCGCGGATGCACCGGTGCCGATCACCGCGACCCGCTCACCGGTCAAATCGTGGTCGTGATCCCAGTGCAGGGAATGGAATTGGGTGCCGGTGAAATTCGCAATGCCGGGCAGATGGGGGATCTGCGCCTCGCTGAACGGCCCGATCGCCGAGACGAGCACATCGGCGGTACACGAACTCTGCCCCGTGTGGATACGCCACAGTCCGGCGGTCTCGTCCCACCTCGCGTCGAGTACTTCGCTGTTGTATCGAATGTGCTGCGGCACATCGAACTTCTCGGCGACGCCGCGCAGATATTCGAGGATTTCCGGCTGTGTGCCATAGCGTCGCGACCAATTCGGATTCGGTGCGAATGAATACGAATACAGCATCGAGGGCACATCGCACGCGCACCCCGGATAGGTATTGGCGCTCCAGGTGCCCCCGAGATCGGTCCCGCGCTCGAGAATGACGAAGTCACGGAATCCGGCCTCGCGCAGTTTGACGGCCAATCCGATACCCGCGAATCCGGCGCCGATGATCACGATCGGCACATGGTCGTCCTGCGGTCGCGTTGTCGGCTGCTCCATCTGCACTCCTCGCCGCGGACCGGTCCCGTTCACCTGAGGCCAGCGCGCTCTCGCGCCCTATGGGAATCGGTCGATTCCAGTGGAATCAGATGATTCCTATAACATCTTCAGGTGTCAAGGGGCGCGGTGGTGTCTCCACCGCTCAAGGCGGACGACGGGCGTTCGGGTCGATCGCGTAATTTGTGGCACACCTGCAACCTGCCGCGATGGCATTCGGCGCCGTGGCCGGCTCAGTAGGTGCCGATGGCCCGGGAGGACGGGGCAGCGGACACCGAACGCGCCGCACCGAAGCTCGCGGGACGGGTGGAGGTGTGGCTGGTGGCGCGCGGTGCGCGGGTGCGGGCGACGCCCGCCGATCGGTTTCTGCGGACCCTGAGCACGAGTACCAACTACAACCGGCTGTGGTGTTACCGCATCTCGGGGTGGATAAACGGTCGGCCAGTTATTCGAACGGAACGTGGCGCGCTGGTCGGTCGACGGAGGAGTATATGAAATACACCGCCGCCGTCGGCGCAGAAACGAGGTGCACGATGGGAAACCTGGATGAGAATGCGATCGACCTGCTGACCGCCCAGCACGAGCAGATCCGGGACCTGCTCGACAAGCTGAAAGCGGGCCAGGACGATAAGGGGGAACTGTTCACCGAGATGGTACGACTGCTGGCGGTACACGAAACCGCCGAAGAGGAAGTCGTCCATGCGGTGGCGCGGCGCTCGGCATTCGGCGCCGATGAAATCATCAGGCCGAGACTCGTGGAGGAGAATGCGGTCAAGCATGCACTTGCCGAACTGTACGATCTCGGCGTCGACCATCCCGAATTCGATACGAAGCTAGCCGATTTCGCCGCTGCCTTTACCGCGCACGCCGCGAACGAGGAGACCGAGGAATTCCCGTTCCTGCGCAAGCAGTTCTCGGTGAATCAGCTCGAACGCTGGGCAGGCATGCTGCGCGCCGCCGAAAAGGTCGCGCCCACCCGCCCGCATCCGCACGCGGGCGAGACCGGACTGGCGAACCTCGTGACGAGTCCGCCGTTGGCGGTATTCGACCGTGTCCGTGACGCCGTCCGCGATTGGCGCCACACGAACGGTCACTGACGCGCAGCCGGGCCGAGGCGGCGAGGGCAACCCGCGCCGCCTGAAACTAGTACTGGCAGCACCTGGATACCGCTAGCAGATTCCGGGATCATCACAGGATGACCGATGTGGTGGATGTCCGCGCAGTACGCAAGGCACGCCGCGCCGAACTCGGCGCCTTCCTGAAGTCCCGCCGCGCGCGAATCACCCCCGAAGACGTCGGCCTACCCCCAGGACCACGCCGCCGCACCCCGGGCCTACGCCGCGAAGAGGTCGCGCAACTGGCCGGAATCGGAATAACTTGGTACACCTGGCTAGAACAGGGGCGCCAAATTAATGTCAGCGTACAGGTTTTGAATGCGGTGGCGCGGACTTTGTCGTTGGATGCGGCGGAGAAGGCGCATCTGTATCGGTTGGCGGATGTGCCGACGGTGCCTACGGCGCATGCGGGAACTGCTCTGCCGGAGGAGCTTCAGGTGATTTTGGATCATTTGGAGCCGTTGCCGGGGGTGGTGCTGAGTCCACGTTATGACGTGCTGGCTCACAATAAGTCCTATGAGGCGTTGTGCCCGGGTTTCGTGCGAGGTGAACGGAATGTGGCGCGTCGGGTGTTTCTGACTCCGGAGTGCTGCAATACCTATCACCATAATTGGGATGACTTGCGGCGTATGGTCGGTTATCTGCGTGGTTCGTATGCGAAGAATCTGGGTGATCCGGGTTGGGAGGGTTTCATCTCCGAGTTGTGTTCGGAGAGTGAGAGTTTCGCTTCTTTGTGGGCTCGTAACGATGTGGCGGTTCCGGCGAGTCGGACGAAGCAGATCCGTAATCTGGCGGTGGGGGAGTTGGAGATGTTCCTGACCAGTATGAGCCTGCCGTCGCTCCCGCATGCGTGGATGCAGGTGTATACCCCGACTGATGAGGTGGCGTGGGCGAAGTTGCGGGAGTTGCTGGCGATGACCGAGGAGCAGCGGCAGCGTCCGTGGATCGAGCATCGCGAGCGGCATCACGCGGCTGCGGGGTAGCGGCTGGCAGGCGCGGCAAGAGTACGGTCGGGCCTTGGGCGCAGGTTTTGGTGTGGGTCGTGGCCGCGAACCGGCGCGATGAAATTCTGTGGGCCCGGTGGGGTGTGGTTGCCGCGGGTAGCGAGCGTAAGCGGGTGAATCCCCCGGTGAGTCTGGAGACTTACGGGTGTGACAGCTCAACGGTTTGCTCGGCTGGTTGTTGACAGGGGAGGGTTGGGCGCCGGCGAATCACCAGTGACTGAACGCAAGTGAGATCTGGCGTTCGGGCTGGTCTATCACGAGAGCGGTTGGAGCCTTCCTCTAGACCTCGTAATGGGTAAGTGGTGTTGTAGCTGCCAGTTCTCCACGACTATGGAATAGACCACGCCGTGCACCCGCAACTGTGCTTCCGCGGTGATCGCGCGCGTACGCCACGTCTCCTGCTTCCCACTTCCGTCGAAATTCCGGGAACTGCCACAGTCGTTGATGGGCTTTCTGTGCCCACTCGGTGTCGCGGTAGCGTCCCATGAGGCCGCGATGCCAAGCGACGCCGAGATCCACCTGATCGTCCCAGTTGGTCATCACTGCTTTGGCTTCTTCCCCCATCGTCGTGCAGACCACTTCGGACGAAAACGACCGTAGTGCAGAGGATTTCGGACAGCGACTCCAACCGAACTCGTCTGTACATGGCGAGAACAGGCCAGGTCAGTTGTGTAGATGACTACGGAAATTCACACCGATCCGTCCGGCCGAGCCGGTGTTCAATAAACGATTTCCGACACCTATGCTGACGACATTGTCGCCGCGCGCAGCGGAGTCGGCCACCAGGCAGAAACCGATGCCGTTCCTCGGCGAACAAGCGGTGGTCGCCGAGGAGTGGCGAAAGTCACCGGTCGTTGGATCACCGCCGGACCATCCATGCTGGCGGCGGACATGTCTGAGCCGGTGATCCCGCCGGTGTCAGAGGGTGCCGTTCTCGATGTCGTGTTTGAGGGTCGCCTGGTAGGCGCGGTGGGATGAGATGCCGTTGTCGGCGGTGAAGCCCAGCAGCAGCGGGTTCGTGGTGAACGTGATGTGCTCGTTCACCGTCGTGGTGCCATTGCCGTTGTCCACGAACGTGATCTTCTGGTGGGTGATGACGCCAGGCTGGTCGTAGCTGTCGGTGAGGTAGTAGTGGTCGGCCGGGTAGAGGCGCTGTTCGGCCTCGGTTTTCGCCGGGTAGTCGACTGAGCCCATCGGAACGTTCTCCAGCGCGGTGAAGTCGATGATCTGTGGGCCGGTGCAGGTGCGGTGCGTGATGATGTCCGTGAGGAACGGATGCCGCCCGATATCGTTGTGCAGGTTCGAGTACACCGTCCACACCTTCTCGAGCGGGGCGTTGATGGTGATCGGCAGATCGGCCGTCTGCGTCGCCGTGTCGGAGGAGGGGCTCTTTTGCTCGGCCTGATACGCGGCCCAGCCGGTTTGCCAGCCGGCGGTGTAGGCGTTGGGGGTGTCGGTACAGCCCGGTGCGGAATCCGCCTGCGCCACTGGTGAACCCGTCGCCGCGAACAACAGGGCCAGCGCGCATCCCGCAAGATATTTCACGGGCGGACTGTAACGCGTTCTCGTGCCCTTCGCTCGATTTTTCGACGTCGCTGCCGACGCCGTACCAAGGTGCACCTGGTTGCCGACGGCGGGGTCGTGGCCTGTAGTACTCGGCACGATGGGGCTCCTGATCTGATCGCGGGGGGTTTAGTGGCGCAGCCGCCGGGGGCGTGTACGGCTGTAGCGGAATCTGTTGCTGACGGTGCGGTGCGCGTCCTCGGCGGTGAATCCCTCGACAGCATCGAACGCCACCTCGGCAAAGCCCGTTCGGCGATCCTGACCCGCTATCAGCACATCGGATCGCGCACCGAAAAGCTCTGTCGGCAAGCCGTTTTCACATGCCCACACGTGCACTGGCCGCTGCTGTCTGGCATGGCCAATCCCGATTGGAAGGAGCGCTGAGTGACCGAATTCGGCATCGATATCAGCAACCACCAAGGCGAATTCGACTTCGCCCGCGCGGCCGCCGAAGGCATGAGCTTCGCCACCCACAAGATCTGCGAAGCGACCTGGCAAGACCCCTTCTGGCCACGCGGCCGCGAACACATGCCCGCCCACTTCGAATACTGGGGCGGCTACGTCTACAGCCGCGTCAACACCGCTCCCGAGGTCGAGGCTGACGCCGTCGCCGCCTACGCCGACACGACGGTGCCGATCCAGATCGACTACGAAGACCTCACCGGCACACCAACTCTCGCCGATCTCCTCGCGCGTGCCGACGCACTCACCGCCCGCGGATTCGAGCTACTGCCGGTGTATCTGCCGCGCTGGTACTGGCGCGACTACATGGGCTCACCCGACCTCACCGGCCTGCCGGTGTCGATCTGGAACTCCTCCTACGTCAACGGCACCGGCATCCCCGCCGAGCTTTACCCCGGCGACGACCACCCCGGGTGGAAACCGATGGGCGGCAAAGACATCGCCATCCTCCAGTTCTCGGCCACCGCCACTATTGGCGGCCAACTCATCGACGTCAACGCGATCCGCGGCGGGCGAGAAAAACTCGCCCACCTATTCAGGAAGGAACCCGACATGCAACTCACTGACACGATCACCAACAAGGACGGCAACGAAGTCACCGTCGGCGAACTACTAGCCAGCATCGACCTGCACGCATCCTGGGTCGCCGACCAACTCGCCGGACCCGACTCCCGCCGCCAGCCCGGTCCCGACCTGGAGCCCACCGGATGGACCCAGCTCGACGGCAAGTCGGTGGTCGACTCGGTCGCGTCCGCACACGACAAGATCGACACTGCCACCGCTGTACTCGGCGAGATCCAGGACAAGATCCAGACCGTCCTCGAACGCCTCGACACCGACCCGTCTGTCGAGCGTCACCGCAAGCAGTAGCCGATGGGATGGTTCAACCCAGACCTCATCCAAGCCCTCGGCGTCGCGGTCGCCACCGTGATCGGCGCCGTGACCGCCCGCCAGGCCGGAGAGGTCCGCAAGCTTCGCACCCGCGTCACCGAGCTCGAACGCCAATCCCGCAGCGACGGTGAGCGTTTCCGTGATGCGCTGCGGTTGATCCGGCAACTGCTGCGCCACAGCGACGAACTCACCGCACAGCTGCGCCAGCATGTGCCCGGCGTGGAACCACCAGATACTCCGGCGATTCCGGCGTGGCTCGAAAACGAGCTGTAGCGGCCGGTGACAACCCCGGACAAGCCGACCCCCGACGGTTCCTGGAACCTCGAGGCGTTTCGGCGTTTCCAAGCCCAATCACCCGAAGACGCCAAAGCCGCCATCCGCTCCGGAGTCATCGGCGCGTTCACCGGCGCACAAGACATCCACCGCCGCGAGGTCCGCCAACCCATCCAGGCGCGCCCCACCTACGACGAGATCCCCACCGACATTCCGCTGTGGGCCAACCTCACCGCCACCGACGACACCACCTTCCCCCTCGCGCTACTTGCCCGCCAACCCGACAGCAATGGTGTTCTTAACGAGCCGCCGTTCTACCAACCTGCCACCGGTGCAATCGAAATCGGGATGATCCGCGCCACCCGTGATCGCGAATACCGGCAAGTCGGACTCATCATCGGCCCCGCCGGATGGTCGTTCGTCAACAACGCCTTCGTCGCCATCTACACCCTCGATCAGAACACCGGTGACCTGACACTGTTCTGGGACAGCGGCGACATCAAACCCGTCCTCAACGCCGCCTCCACCCAATACCGCTTCGACATCCCCACCATCAATGCCCGCCAGGGCGACATCTTCGGGGTCGGATTCCTCGCCAACTACTTCGGCATCGGCTACAAACTCGCCACCGTCGCCCGCTGGGTCATCAACCAGCCCTGGGGAACTCAGCCCGGCCAGCCCTACTACTGGAGTCGCGGCACCAACGGCAACGGCGAAGGACCCGGCTACTCCGCACCACCACCATTCATCAGCGCAGCCAACTGCGGCACCAACTACTGGTGGCCCTGGTTCCTCCTCGGATAGGAGCACCTGTGCCGGACTACATCGGATACCGCCCCCACCGATACAGCCTCGTCCTCAGCCGCGGTGCAGCATTCATCCAAAGCTTCGAAACGTCCAGCACCCCGCTGCCCGAAGGCACAACCTCCTGGATCGACATCTACAACACCGACGATGAACTCCTCACCACCTGGAACGCCACCACGATCAGTCCTGACAGCGTTGAATACTAGATTGGTCCGGACCACACCGAAAAAGTCGACAGCCGAGTCCGCGCCACCTACAACCTCTACCTCAACTACCCGGGCACAGGGCTCGTTTGAGTTTGTGGTTGCCTGATCGGGCAGGGTGTTCGCCGCGGATCGAGCTGCCGGATCGGTGGGTGATCGGGGCGATGCCTGCGTAGGAGGCGAGGTAGCCGGCCGAGGCGAAGGCTGAGCCGTCGCCGACTTCGAGCAGGATGCGGGCTCCGGTCCTGACTCCGACGCCGGGCATCGAAGTCAGGACCTTGGCAAGAGGGTGATCATCGAACATCCTCTCGATGTCCTCGGAGATTTGTTTGCGTTGCAGCAGAATAGCTTTCAACGAATCTGCCAGTTTCGGCAACACGGTTTCGGCCGCTTTCGCGCCGGGAACGGTGACCGTCTGCGCGGGCAGCGCCGCCAGGATCTCCTCCACCAGTTGGGCGCCCATGCGGGGCGCGTGTTTGGCCGCGATGGCGGTTAGCGTGCCTCTGCCCGCGGCGCGGATTGCTTCGTGACCGCCGCAGCGGGACAGGATTTCCAGCACCGCCGGGTGGGCGATGCGCGGGCCCAGGACCCGTTCAAGTTGTCTTAGTTGCCTATACAACCTGACGAATTGCCAGTAATCGGGATAGTGGCCTTGATGCCGCGGTGGCGCGGTAGTCACGGGTGGTGCGGGAGGAATAAGCCTTGTCGGCAAATACCCGGTCGGGGCGAGCGAACTCGTGGTCTGCCCAGGCCCAGTCGAGACACCCGGATTACGTCGAGCACCGCGGTGAACTGCGGGCAGTCACCGGCTTGACCGGGCGTGATCAGAAACGACAGCGGCCGCAGCGTCTGCGGGATCTCGGCTATTCCAGCCAACTGTCGGTTTAACACCCGCTGTCGGTTGTGGCACCGACTCGGCCGCGTGGATCACCACAACCATTGGATGATGCGGGCGCCAACTTCTGCGAGTGCGCCGCTGACAAGCCAGAGCGACGTTGCGGTTGCTGCACTGAACAGAGGAGTGCGGATTCGCCGCCACCACTGAGTGAACGGACTCGGGGCCGGATCCTGATGTGGGGTGGTGTGGGGCATTGTGTTCCGTTCGGTTGGGGTGGAGTTCCCGACCAGGAAGCCGCATGGATTCTGTGTTGTGCAATATCCGAATTCGGTAGGGTTGTGAAAGCGCAAGTCGGAGAGGGTTTCTCGGGACCACGAGTCGGCCGAGTCGACCCGAGTCGGGGAGGAAGCCTGTGGGTTCTGGACCTAGCCATCGCAAAGAGTTCACGCGGTTGGACTACTTCAAGGAGCTTGCCGAGCTCTATGCCGCTGCGGGATCCCCTGGTTCCGAGGAAGTTGCCACCTGGATCCAGGCGAACAAGAACTACCGCGTGCCGGTTTCGACTATCGGTGACTGGCTCAAGCCCAACCCAGTGGTCCCGCGTCAGAATGGGCGCTTAGCACTAGTCCTTGAGTGCCTGCATGTCCGCGCGTCCAAGCGGTGGTCGAAAGAGGTACTTGAGCAGTGGAAGAAACTCCGTGCTGCCGCCTGGGGATCCGCCCGGGCAGATGACACCATGGATACCGCGTCTACCGCTGCTCCTGCTGCAGTAGACAAGGAGTCGACGTCGGTAATGGTAGGGCTGATTCCGCAAGAGCCTCGTCATTTCGTCCACCGCCAGCAAATAGATGATCTTGAGACTGGTCTGGTCGAAGCGCAGGTGGCTGTTGTCGTCGGAATGCGTGGTGCAGGCAAGACACATATTGCCGCGGCATATGCGCGACGCTTATTCGACCGTGGTGGAGGACTGGTGGGATGGGTGAGCGCGGAAACAGCCGATACATTGCACAGCGGGCTGGCTGAGATCGCAAACCTGCTTCGGATCGCTACTGATGATGGAGACACAGTGCGATCCGCGCATCGGCTGCGCGATCATCTCAACAACAGCACCGAACAGCGATTACTTGTGTTCGACAATGCCAGCGACGTTGATCTCGTCCGAACCTTGCTACCGATCCGTGGTGGTACTCGTGTAGTGGTCACCAGCACGAACTTGTCGATGGCTTACCTTGCCGGCACGGTGATCGATACCGGCACTGGCTATACGAATGAACAAGCGGTCACCTACCTGCGCACGGCGACCGGCATAATCGACGATCCTGATGGCGAGTTAGAGCTGGCAAAGGAACTGGGATTCTTGCCACTGGCGTTGTCAGCTGCCGCGAGCGCGATCACCTTTCCGCGACCACGACTGACCTATCAGGGATATCTTTTTCGGCTGCGTCACCAACCATTGCCGCGGGTGCTGCAGCGCCGTGAAGAGCACGACTATTATTTGTCGGTAGACCAAGCAATTCTGCTATCGGTCGCTGATGCTGAAGCCCCGACTGGTGACTCAGAACTAGAGACCGTGGTGGTGTGGCTGTTGGGATTGTTCGCTACGCTCTCCGCCGCGGGTGTTTCTCGGTCTTTAATCAATTACCCAGACCCAGACCTAAACGAGCTGGTCGACGATGCTATCGACCGGTGCGTGCGGCGATCCCTGTTGAGCTGGTCGACTGGCGAGGGCACACTACTTGCCCATCGGCTCACTGCCCGCATACTACGAGAACGCGCCCGCGATGCTCGTACTGAAAGTGTTCTCCTCCTTGATGCATTACAGTTGTTGGATCGGAGGCTGTTTCCCGAGCAGCAGGCATCGAATCACAGAATTGACGGTTCACACCTCGTCGACCAGATCGACGCAATCTGGGACAGCGGTCTGCACCGTTCTGCGGATATGGATCTGTGCGGCGTGCTATTACGGATGCGAAGGTGGGCCACGCGCCAACTGATCGCGGCTGGCGACGTAAATCGCGCTATCAACACCGCTCGTCCGACTCTTGTTGATCACCTAGCGATCCTTGGCGATAATAATCACGACACGTTGATGGCGCGGAATAATCTAGCCTTTTCATTTGAATCGGCGGGCCGGTTGCGTGAGGCGATTCCTCTCTACGAGGAAAACCTTGATGAACATAAGCGCGTCCTCGGGGTTGATCATCCCGATACTTTAATTTCACGGAATAATCTTGCGGGTGCATACAAGTCGGCGGGGCAGTGGAATCAAGCGCTTTCACTGTTTAAGGAAAATCTGGCTGAGGGTGAACGGGTATTCGGCCCTGACCATCCTGGCAATCTCCTGCGTCGAAACCGTTTCGCTATCACCTACGGGTCGATGGGTAGGTGGGACCAGGCGCTCCCGCTACTTGAGCAGAACCTTGCAGATTACGAGCATGTCTTTGGCGCAGAGCATTCCGAAACCTTGGATGCTAGAAATAGTTTGGGTGGAGCCTTCCTGTCATTGGGTCGATGGAATGACGCGGTTCTTCTTTTTGAGCGGAACTTTGAACTTCGCGTTCAGGTCCTCGGTGCTGACCATCCTGAAACTCTGATGTCACAGAACAACCTCGCTGAAGCTTACCGGTCGGCGGGCCGTTCTGATGAGGCAATCCCGTTGCTGGAGCATACCCTTGCTCAGAACGAGAATATTTTGGGTGCTGATCACCCTAACACTTTGCAGTCGCGGCATAACGTTGCCGCTGCGTACCAATCATGGGGTAGGTTGGACGAGGCAATTCCATTGCTTGAGCATGTCCTTGCCGAAAATGAACGCGTGTTGGGTGCCGACCATCCTAACACTTTGCTGTCGCGGCACAACGTCACGTATTCATACGCATCCATCGGTCGACTGGATGAGGCGTCTATTTCATTCGAACAGAGCCTTGCGGAGTATCATCGCGTGTTGGGTGTCGATCATCCGGACACGTTGAAGACGATGACGTCCATGGCTAATGCTTACCGTATGGCGGGAAGATCCGACAAAGCGTTCTCTCTGCTTGAGCAATGCCTCGCTATCCACGAACGCGTCTTTAGTGTCGATCGCGCCGACACTATGCAGTTGCGAAATAATCTTGCATATTTGTACCAGTCAGCGGGGCAGTTTGATGCCGCGATCCCACACTACGAGCGGAACCTCCTCCTGTGTGAGCAAGTCCTAGGCGCCAATCACGTCCACACACTGATGGCTCGAAACGACCTTGCCAGTGCATACTACTCAGCGGGTCGTCCAGACGATGCGATCCCTCTGTTTGAGCGCTGTGTCGCTGAATACGACCGAGTATTGGGTGCTGATCATCCCGAAACTCTGGTGCCGCGACAGAACCTTGCGGTTGCTTACTGCTCGACAGGGCAGGTACGTGAGGCGATTCCTCTGTTCGAGAAAAACCTAGCCGGGTTTGAGAGGCTCCACGGAACTGACCATGTGATTGCTCAGAAGTTGCGGTAATTACTCGTTCAGTTGTATGAACTGCCAGACCAGTGAGTGGTGAGGCCGGCGTCACTCAGATGCCGGTCGGTCGCATAGAAGCGCCCAACTCGCCAATACTACGGATTGATCGATCGCGGCAGGGTGAGTTCGGAATCATTATGCAAGCAGCGAGCCGCGGTTAATTTGCCGGCCAGCGATGCTGTCCATCCGGGGGCCGAAGGTCACCGCGGTGTCGTCCCAGGCTTGCAGCTGAATCTGCGGGTCCGGGTGCGCGGCTTTGGCTCGGCGTTGTTCCGATCGCCGGTCGCGGCGGGCGACCTCGGCGGCGAACAGCATCTCGAAGAAGTCGTGGTGAGGCAGCCGATAAGACCGTGCGGGTTCCGGGAGGGTGTCGAGCAATTGGTCGAGCTTGACCGACCGCATCTGCGATTTCAGTTTCCGATGCGATGTCGATGGGATTGAGTGCCGGGGGCGCGGCGGGACGGCGGGTGACGACATCGGTTGCTGCTGTTTTCATCCGAATCCGATCGAAACTCATAGAACATAGCATCCAAGTTCTGCTGCGTCATCAAGATTCGTGCAGGTAGACGCATAGATTTACACATGACCGAATCGCCCGGATGCGTTGGAATGCGAACCGATGATCGATTTCTGAGCCGCGTCAATCACGCGAACCGTGCCAGATCCACGAACCGGCCGGAGTTGACACGCCGTCCTGCCACCATTGGACAATCACAGAAAATCCACACTTTGGATCAAATTCGTCCATGTTCACCCAGATTCGGCGGCATGTCTCCGTCATGAAGACTAGGCATTGACCAGGTGATACGAGTTTGATTGATCGAGGTTGGCGGAATTTGAATGTGGGTCAGGTGGTCGCAGGTTCAAATCCTGTCAGCCCGACCAGAGTGGCGCGCGCCGGAGCTTTGCCCGAAGTCGTCGACGACAGTGGTGAATTCGTCGACCTCGACCTCGACATCGCCAGCGTCGACCCGGCCGGCCTCGCCGCCATGGCCGTGCAGCTCGGTGTCGCGTGCATAGCCGAGGCCGAAGACAAAGCGGTGCGGATGGTTCCGGTCCTGCCGGACTCGATCGACGAGTCGACCCCGAAGGCCGTCGCGGAGTTCTTCGACTACTACACATGACCCCGCCTGTCCCGCATCCGCGTTCGATCGGTCGCGCTGCGCAGTGTGGATCACCTTGACCAGTTCGACGCCTATGCCGGCGGCGCCAAGATCGCGCCGCGCCCGCTGATGATCGCGGGCACCGAAGCGTAGACCCAAGGGCTTCAGTGAGGGCGCCGTCGCGGCGGCCGACGAGACCGCTGAACTGTTCGAGATCGAATGCGCCACCCACGTGACCACTACGAGTCGATCAGTAGGGTGGCAAAGCTGAATAGCTTCTTCAACAAGACTGCGCAGTACGAGTCTTCGCCAGCCGTTCGCTGACTGCGGTCAAGCTGGCGAAGGGAAGTCGGCCGGAACCAGCAACTATGTATGCGCCGCTCCGTCGATCCGGATCTCGGTGCCACTGATGAAGCGGCCGTCGTCGGAGACGAGCATCGCGATGACACCGGCCACGTTGTCGGGGCCAGCCAGCTCTTCCGGATTATCTTGCGGCAGAACGGCGATCAGGCGACCGAACAGGGACCAGTCGGAGTCGTTGGGGAGGTAGCCGGGGGTGGAGTCGGTGATGCCCGACTTGATGCCGCCCGGGGCGACACTGACCGCGCGCAAACCCTGCTTGCCGTATTCCAGTGCCAGCACGTGGGTCAGCGTCTGGATGCCGCCCTTGCTCGCGGAGTACGCCGCCATGTAGGGGTGTGCGAAGTTGGCCGAGGTGGAGCTGAAGTTGACGATGGTGCTGCGCGGGTTGGCGAGCAGTGCGGGCAGCGCCTCTCGGATCACCAGGAAGGTGCCGGTGAGGTTGACGTTGATGATCTGGTTCCACAGGTCCAGCGACGTCTCGTGGGTGTGTGCCGCGCGCAGGATACCCGCCGCGTTGACCAGCGCGTCGAGCCCGCCGAGTGATTCGATGGCGCTCTTCACGCCCGCGACCACGTCGATCTCCCGGCCGATGTTCATCTCGAGGGTGGTCAGCCGGGTGTCGGTGCCCGCTTCGGCGGTTTGCTTGCGGGTCAGTTCCAGGCCGTCGGCGTTGACGTCGGCGCCGACGACGACCGCGCCTTCGGACAGCAGACGGAGGACGGTGGCCTGGCCGATGCCGGATCCGGCACCGGTGACCAGAATGCGGCGCTGTTCGAGACGGTTCATGGGCTCTCTTCCTGCTCAGTTGGACTGTTTCTGACACAATATGCCGAAAATGACACTTCGCGCCATTAAATGGCGCGGGCTCGGTACGATGCACCTGTGACCAGCGAGCGAAACCGTGCCGCGCCCGGACCGGGGCGTCCGGCACTCAGTCAGACCCGCCGCGCGGCCACGCGCCGAGAAGTGGCGATGGTGGCGGCGCACCTCTTCATTGAAAATGGTTACACTGCAACGACTGTCGATGATATTGCCGATGCCGCGGGCATGGGGCTGCGCACTTTCTACCGTTATTTCGCCGGCAAGGAAGATGTCGTCGCGCCGCTGCTGGCCGTCGGAACACAGGCTTGGGCGGAGGAACTCGCCGCCTGCCCGCCCGACCTGCCGTTGCGCGAGGCGCTCAGCCGCTCGTACCGCACCGCCACCGCGAGCACGCTGGCGGCGGAGGGCATCGCCGAGACGAGCCTGCGTCCGCTGGTGCACGCCGCCACCCAACTCCCCGCCCTGCGCGCGACCTGGCTGCGCGTCCAGCACGACTGTGAAACGCAGCTCATTCCCATCCTTGCCGCTCGCACCGGTCGCTCCATCGACGACCTCGACGTCACCCTCACTGCCGCCATGGCCAATACCGTCGTGCGCTTGGCGACGGAACTGTGGGCCGCAGGGAAGGAGTCCAACTCTGCCGCCGACGTCGTCGACGCCTGCCTCGCCCGCCTCGCCACCCAAAGCCTGCTGTAGGCGCGACGTTTCAGTCCGTCTGGTGACGCAGTGCGCATCTGCAGATCGAAATCGCCTGTGCCGACGAGATTTCTGGCCCCGCGCACAACACCAGTAGCGATCACGGACCCGGTGAACCGGGCGGCGGACTCGGTATGAGTATGAATGGCGTCGCCGGGTAGTCGCGGTCAGAACGGCACAACTGGTCTTGGCGGCATGATGTCCGGTCCGGCGGTGCCCGGCAAGTTCGTCGTCTCCGACCACGACGGCGGGTACACCACCGAACTGCCCCAGACCGGCACCGTGAGCGCGATAACCACGGGCACCATCCCCGACGCGGACCCACAGACGAACTGCGGTCCCGGGCTGATGAGCGGCTGCATGGGCGGACCGAATATGGGGCAACCGATGGACGGCGAGCAGTGCCGCTCCAGTTCATAGCCCAGCCCGGAGCACACAACAGCCCCGCACCCTGAGGGGGC
>NZ_JBEXLC010000094.1:0-34643 GCF_040609795.1 Nocardia sp. NPDC004604 | reverse complement strand
TGTTCTTTGCTAGAGCAAAGACTAGGAAAGAATATCGAGATATTTATATTGGTCAATATGTAGGATCTGTGGCATTGATTGTCATCTAGGGACATGATCGCCATGTTGTACAGCTGCCAAGCCCCTAATTCTGTTGTGGACGATCAGTGTTATCAGACGGTAGCGCCATCTGCTGTTACCAGAGTGAAAGGTGATGCAAATGTTATCGGTGTGCATTGGTGCGTGGGGCGCGCTGCGGCTACGCAAACTACCGCATTCTGGCCCAGCCGCACGCGCAGTGCCATGAGACGCGGGTCGGCTCGGCGGGTCGTACCGGAGTGCAGGGGATTGGTGGGATCTATCGAGACGACGGTTAATGTAGTCACAGACTCCAGCTCTCTGACGCCGAATGCCCGACCCTCGCGGGACCAGGCCGACGACCCGGAACCGACTCGAAAGCCTGCGAATTGAACCGAAGCCTCCGATTGGCTGTACCGGTGCTCGGTCTGTCCGTGTTGGCCAGGCTGCTGTGGATGCTGCTGTCGAAGAACGGGATGAATCTCGTCGACCTGCACGTCTATGTCGACGGTTCGGCGGATCTGCTGACCGACCGGCTCTACGACTTCACCTATGCCGAGAAGACCCCGGACTTCCCGCTGCCGTTCACCTATCCGCCGTTCGCGGCGCTGGTCTTCTTCCCACTGCACTATCTGCCGTTCACAGTGATCGCGGTGCTCTGGCTGCTGGCCATTGTCGCCGCGCTCTATGTCGTGGTGTGGATCGCCTTCGAGTTGATCCTCGGCAAAGAGCGGATGCGCGAGCCGAAGTGGCGTACCGCCGCCGTCTGGTGGACCGCGATCGGCATCTGGATGGAGCCGGTGCGGACCACGATCGACTACGGCCAGGTCAATGTGTTCCTCGTGCTCGGGGCCATGCTCGCGGTGCGCAGCTCGCGCTGGTGGCTATCCGGTGGGCTGATCGGTGTGATCGCGGGAATCAAACTGACGCCGGCGATTTCGGGTCTGTATTTCGTGGCCCGGCGGCGCTGGGGCACCGCGCTGTGGTCGGCGGTGGTATTCGGCGCGACGGTCGGGGTCAGCTTCCTGATCAACCATAAGGAGGCGAAGCGGTACTTCGGCACCCTGCTCGGTGACGCCGACCGGATCGGTCCGGTCGGCTCGGTCTGGAACCAGTCGCTGCGCGGTGCGCTGAGCCGCCTGCTCGGCCATGACGTCCAATCCGGACCGTGGTGGCTGGCGGCCGTCGCGGTGGTCGCCGTCCTGGCCTTCTTCGCTTGGCGCGCACTGGGTCCCGATGACCGGTTGGGCACCCTGATCATCGTGCAGCTGTTCGGGCTGATGGTGTCGCCCATCTCGTGGTCGCATCACTTCGTGTGGCTGCTGCCCACGGTGATGTGGCTGGTGTACGGGCCGCTGCGGCAGGCGCCCGGCGCACGCATACTCGCGGGCTATTGGTTGGTCACCACGTTGATCGGGGTGCCGTGGGTGCTGTCGTTCGCGCAGCCGTCGATCTGGACCATCTCGCGGCCAGGGGTACTGTCCTGGCTCGGCACCGTCGATGTGCTCGGCGTGCTGGTCTGCTACGTCTGGGTGATGTGGGCGGGGCGTCTGGTCAATCGGATTGCGCCGCAAGCCGATCTATCTCGCGAGCCAGCGACACGTCCAGCGCAGTGAGTCCGCCCGAGTCGTGGGTGGACAGTGTGAAGGTCACCCGACGCCAGCGGATATCGATATCGGGATGATGGTTCGCCGCCTCGGCGACTTCGGCGACCTGCCGAACGAGTTCGATGCCCGCGGGGAAGGTCTTGGCCTTGACGGTGCGGGTGATGGTGTCGCCGGAGTGGGTCCAGTCCGGCAGTTGGGCCAAAGCTTCGGTGAGTTCTGCCTCAGTTAGTTTGGGAGCGCTCATATCCGAGTTGTACCCCGGGCACGGCGAAAGCATCCGGAAATCGGAGCGTGTGGCGAAATCGTCGATTCAGGCGGCGCGGGCCCGCTTCAGGCCCTTCTTCAGTTCCTTACCGCAGCAACCGGCCGCTTCCAGGCGTTTCATCCGCATGATGACGACAGGGCACTTCAAGCAGCGCGTCTTCTTGCGACAGCACTTCTTCTTGGGTTTCAGGCTCGAAACCTTCTTAGCCTTTACCTTGCCCATGATTGGTTAGCTTACCCTTAGTGGACTCCTGGTCTGCGGCGCCACGGGATACCGGTACTGTGTGTAGCTGGCCGCAATGCTCGGTGAGTATCGATTCTCCACCTGTTTGCAGGGGTCGGCCGGAATCTACACCCAACAGCAGGAGGATTGAGGCGTGTCGTCTGCACGCGATTTTCGCAACGTCGCCATCGTGGCCCACGTCGACCACGGTAAGACGACGCTGGTCGACGCCATGCTGCGCCAGTCGGGCGCCTTCGCCGAGCGGGCCGAGCTGGTCGACCGGGTGATGGACTCCGGCGACCTGGAGCGCGAGAAGGGCATCACCATTCTCGCCAAGAACACCGCGGTGCACCGGCATCACCAGGACGGTTCGGTCACCGTGATCAATGTCATCGACACCCCCGGCCACGCCGACTTCGGTGGTGAGGTCGAGCGCGGTCTGTCCATGGTCGACGGTGTCGTGCTGCTGGTCGACGCGTCCGAGGGGCCGCTGCCGCAGACCCGCTTCGTGCTGCGCAAGGCGCTGGCCGCGAAGTTGCCGGTCATCCTGGTGGTGAACAAGACCGACCGTCCGGACGCCCGGATCGAAGAGGTGGTCGAGGAGAGCCACGATCTGTTGCTCGACCTCGCCTCCGATCTGGACGACGAGGCCGCGGAGGCCGCCGAACTCGCGCTGGACCTGCCGGTCCTCTACGCCTCCGGCCGTGAGGGCAAGGCGTCCAAGGAACGGCCCGAGAACGGCAGCGCGCCGAATGCGGAGAATCTGGACGCGCTGTTCGACGTGCTGATGGAGAACATCCCGGCGCCCAAGGGCGATCCGGCCGCGCCGCTGCAGGCGCATGTCACTAACCTCGACGCCTCGGCCTTCCTCGGCCGTCTCGCGCTGGTCCGCATCTACAGCGGTGAGCTGCGCAAGGGCCAGAACGTCTCCTGGATGCACGCCGACGGCACCAAACAGGTCAAGATCACCGAATTGCTGCAGACCATCGGTGTCGAGCGTCAGCCCGGCGAGGTCGCGGTGGCCGGTGACATCGTCGCCATCGCGGGCATTCCGGACATCATGATCGGCGATACCCTGGCCGACCTCGACAACCCCGTCGCACTGCCGCGCATCACCGTCGATGAGCCCGCCATCTCGGTCACCATCGGCACCAATACCTCGCCGCTGGTCGGCCGGGTGCAGGGGCACAAGCTGACCGCCCGCATGGTGAAGTCGCGGCTGGATTCCGAACTGGTCGGCAATGTCTCGCTGCGCGTGCTGGATATCGGCCGCCCGGATGCCTGGGAGGTGCAGGGCCGCGGCGAGCTGGCGCTGGCCATCCTGGTCGAGCAGATGCGCCGCGAGGGCTTCGAGTTGACCGTCGGCAAGCCGCAGGTGGTCACCAGGCAGGTCGACGGCAAGGTGCACGAGCCCTATGAAGAGCTGACCATCGACTGCCCCGACGAGTACCTCGGTGCGATCACCCAGTTGCTTGCGGCCCGCAAGGGCAAGATGGTGCAGATGAACAACCACGCCGCCGGATGGGTGCGGATGGAGTTCATCGTGCCTTCGCGCGGTCTGATCGGCTTCCGCACCGACTTCCTCACCGAAACCCGCGGCACCGGTATCGCCAACGCGGTCTCGCACGGCTATGCGCCATGGGCCGGGGAGATCCGCGCCCGCCACACCGGTTCGCTGGTCTCCGACCGCGCCGGTTCGGTGACCCCGTTCGCCATGATCCAGCTGGCCGATCGCGGTCAGTTCTTCGTGGAGCCGGGTGCGGACACCTATGAGGGGCACATCGTCGGCATCAACCCGCGTGCCGAAGATCTCGATATCAATGTCACCCGCGAGAAGAAGCTGACCAATATGCGCAGCTCGACCGCCGATGTGATGGAGACGCTGGCCAAGCCGCTGCAACTCGACCTGGAGGCGGCGATGGAGTTCTGCGCAGCCGATGAATGTGTCGAGGTCACACCCGAGATCGTCCGGGTGCGCAAGGTCATCCTGGGCGCCACCGAACGCGGGCGCGAGCTGTCGAGACGGAAGGCTCGGGACCGGGCCGCGCTGTAAAGGCATGGCCCTTTATCGGATTGGTCTGCGTGGCCGAGCGACGGCGCGGCCAAGTAGAGTGCGGCACGTGAGCACGGGGGCTAGACGACGCGCGACGATGCGCACGATGCTGATCATGATGACGGCGCTGGCTGTCTTCGGATCAGTGGCATCGGTGCTCGCCGGATGCACCGCGAATCCGCCACCGCCGATCGAGAGCACCGACAGCCCCAAGACGACACCGGCCAAACCGGGTAAGAACACGGTCGTGGTGGCCATCGACGACATCGGCATCGGGTTCAATCCGCACCTGCGTTCCGATCAGTCACCGGCCACCGCGGCGGTGAGTTCGATGGTGCTGCCGAGCCCGTTCCGGCCGGTGCCGAATCCGGCAGTGCCCGGCGCCACCGAGTGGGTGCCCGATACGGCGCTGGTGGTTTCGGCCGATATCACCGCGCAGGAACCGTTCACCATCACCTACACGCTGCGCAACCAGGCGAACTGGTCCGATGGCGCGCCCATTGCCGCGGAGGACTTCCGATTCCTGTGGCAGCAGATGATCACCCAGCCGGGTGTCGTCGATCCGGCGGGCTATCGGCACATCGCCGATATCAGCTCCTCCGGCGGCGGTAAGACGGTCACCGTCACGATGACCGAGCCGTATCCGGCCTGGCGTGAGCTGTTCACGAATCTGCTGCCCTCACATCTGATCAAGGATCAGCCCGGCGGTTTCGCCACCGGTCTGGTCGAGGGAGTTCAGGTCTCGGGCGGCAACTTCCGCATCAAATCGACCGATCGCGGGCGCGACGAGATTCTGCTCGAACGTAACGATCGCTATTGGGGCACGCCCGCGGCGCCGGACCAGATTCTGCTGCGCCGCGGCGGAACTCCCGCGCAGCTGGCCGATTCGCTGCGCACCGGCGATGCCCAGATGGCGCTGGTGCACGGCGGTGTCGCGACCCAGGCACAGCTGGCGGCGATCCCGTCGGTGCGGACCGCGATCATGCCGCAATCACGTGAGCTGCAGTTCGTGATCAACGGGCGCAGCGGTGATCTCAGCGATCCACGGGTGCGCCGCGGGGTGACCGCGCTGATCGATCCGACGCTGCTGGCCACCGTCGCCGGGCAGACCGGTGGCTGGGTCGAGCCGGTGCGCGCGCAGATCCTGACGCCGTCCGATCCCGGTTACGCACCAACGGTGCCGCCGCGCCCGTCCGCGGATGAGGCGTTCGCGCTGCTCGCCGAGGCGGGATATGGACGTGCGCCGGAGACGCCGCCGGTGCAGTCGCCGACCTCACCCGCGCCCCGGCCCCGCTCGGTCGCGAAAAACGGCAAGGCGCTGGCGATTCGGATCGGTGCGGTGCAGGGTGACGCCACCGCGCTCGCGGTCGCCAATACCGCCGCGGACCAATTGCGCAGTGCCGGAATCGATGCCAGTGTGCGCAGCCTCCCCGCGGATACGCTCTACGGCAAGGAACTCACCGAGGGCGCCGTCGATGCCATTGTCGGCTGGGAGGTCGCCGGTTCGGATCCGGCCACCGTACTCGCCTCCCGTTACGGCTGCCCGCCGGTGGAAGCCGGTGCCAGCAATGGGAATTCGCAGACCGCCATCGAGGCGGCCAAGAAGGCGCCGAGCAATCTGTCCGGCGTCTGTGATCCCGGACTGCAGCCCTCGATCGACGAAGCGTTGCGCGGTATCGAACTCGGCCGGGCACTGGCCGATGCCGAACCGCGGCTGTGGGCGCTGGCCACGGTGCTGCCGATCGTGCAGGACAATGTCGTCGCCGCATCCGGACCGCGGGTCGACGGCGCGTCGTTGAGCGGGGCCATCCAGGTCGGCATCTTCGGTGATGCCGCGATGTGGCGCAGGATCCCATGACGGGTGGACTGCTGCTGGTGCACGCCCACCCGGACGATGAGTCCATCTCCACCGGTGGCACCATCGCGCACTACCGCCGCCGTGGCGTACCGGTGACCGTGGTGACCTGCACCCTCGGCGAAGAGGGTGAGGTGATCGGGGACGAGTGGGCGCAGTTGACCGCCGAGCACGCCGATCAGCTCGGCGGATATCGGATATCCGAGCTGACCGCGGCGCTGGCCGCGCTGCAGGCCGGACCGCCGCGCTTCCTCGGCGGTGCGGGCCGTTGGCGGGACTCCGGTATGGCGGGCACTGCGTCCGCCGAGCATCCGCGGGCCTTCGTGCATTCCGGCGCCGCCGCGGTGGACGCGCTCACCGCGATCGTGCTGGAACTGCGGCCCGCCGTGGTGATCGGCTACGACCCGCGCGGCGGCTACGGGCATCCGGACCATATCCGGGCGCACTGGGTCACCTCGGCGGCGGTCACCGCGGCGGCCGAGCAGGGCTGGGACACCCCGAAGTTCTATTGGACGGTGACCGATGCCGATATGTTGCGCCTGCACACCGAGGCGCTGGCCCGGCGGACCGTGGACGGTCTGCCCGGGGCATTGCCGCCCGGCTGGCGGCTACCCGCCGCGGGGGAACTCGCGAGCGTGCCGAGTCATACGGTGACGACCACCGTCGATGTATCCGATTCGTTGGCCGCCAAGCGGGCGGCGCTGCGTGCGCATGCCACGCAGGTGACCGTCGCGCCGTCGGGGCGGGAATTCGCGCTCTCCAATAACGTTGCGCAGCCGGTACTTCCGGAGGAGCACTTCGTGCTGGTTCGCGGCATCCGGGGTCCGGTAGGGGCGGACGGACGCGAGCACGACCTACTGGCGGGGCTGTAGCAGCGCACGTCTCGGCCCGACACCTCGAGGGCTACGGACTGTTGCCTGAGGGTTGCTGTCGCGGCCGTTGATAGCACCGGGTACCGTCTGTGTGATTTTGCACATCGATGAGGAGATAGCGGTTCATGACAGCGGTTGGCGACAGGGCTCACCTGAATATCGAGGACCACGGGTACCACAAGAGTCTCAAACCGCGTCAGCTCCAGATGATCGCTATCGGCGGTGCCATTGGGACCGGTCTGTTCCTCGGTGCAGGCGGTCGGCTGTCGAGCGCGGGACCAGGACTTTTCATCGTCTACGCGGTATGCGGTGTCTTCGTCTTCTTTATCCTGCGCGCGCTCGGTGAGCTGGTGCTGCACCGGCCGTCGTCCGGTTCGTTCGTCTCCTACGCCCGCGAATTCTTCGGTGAGAAGGCCGCATTCGTCGCCGGTTGGATGTACTTCCTGAACTGGTCGATGACCGGAATCGCCGATACCACCGCGATTGCTCAGTATTTCCACTACTGGGCCGGATTCACCCATATTCCGCAGTGGCTGCTCGCGCTCATCGCGCTGGTGATCGTGCTCGGGGTCAATCTGGTCTCGGTCAAATGGTTCGGCGAGATGGAGTTCTGGGCCGCGCTGGTCAAGGTGGCGGCGCTGAGCGCATTCCTGATCATCGGCGCCGTATTCTTGATCGGCCGATTCACCGTGCAGGGTGCGGCGACCGGTCCGAGTGTGATCACCGATCACGGCGGACTGTTCCCGACCGGGATCCTGCCGCTGGTCGTGGTCACCACCGGTGTCGTATTCGCCTATGCCGCAGTCGAATTGGTTGGCACCGCGGCGGGGGAGACGGAGAATCCGGCCAAGATCATGCCGCGCGCGATCAATTCGGTCATCCTGCGGATCGCGGTCTTCTATGTCGGTTCGCTCGTACTGCTCGGAATGCTGCTGCCCTACACCAGCTTCAAATCCGGTGAGAGCCCGTTCGTCACCTTCTTCACCATGCTCGGCGTGCCGGGTATCGGCAGCATCATGAACCTCGTCGTGCTCACCGCCGCCTTCTCCAGCCTCAACGCTGGCCTGTACTCCACCGGACGCATCCTGCGGTCGATGTCGATGAACGGCAGCGCGCCCAAGTTCACCGGGGTGATGGGCGCCAACGGTGTGCCCTACGGCGGCATCATCCTCACCAGTCTGATCGCGCTGTGTGGCATCGCGCTCAATGGCATCGTGCCCGAACGCGCCTTCGAGATCGTGCTGAATATGGCCTCGCTCGGCATCATCGCCTCCTGGGCGACCATCGTGCTGTGCCAGTTGCAGCTGTGGCGCTGGTGGCAGCGGGGCAAGCTGGAGCGTCCGGAATTCCGCATGTGGGGCGCGCCGTGGACCGGCCTGCTCACGCTGGCCTTCCTGTTCTTCGTGGTGGTGCTCACCGGTGTCGACTATCCGGTCGGCACCTGGACCGTCGCCTCGCTGGTGCTGATCGTTCCGGCGCTGATCATCGGCTGGTACGCCGCCCGCAAACGGGTACTCGCCATCGCGGCGATGCGCGCCGGCTACACCGGCGAATTCCCGGTTGTCGCGAACATCCCCATCGAGGGTGACTGATCTCGGAATAGACTCCGATCATGTACAACTGGGACCTGCAGAACAGCATCGCTGCCTTCGTGGACAGTCTGCGCCCCGGCGCGCAGCAACAGCACGACCTCTACATGTCGGTGCTGTACTCGTTCGTCGATATGCAGAGCCATCTGCTCACCCTCCTCGGTTACCCGCCGGTCGCGTGAGGGTCGACGTCGAGAAGGCAACGGATCGCGGTTACGGCACCCCCGAGCCCCTCCGACTGGGCGCGGTGATCATCGGCGTCCTGGTCTTGGACGCCCTGGTCACCCTGGCCCTGGAGGTCCTCTACCTCCCCACCTATATCGATACCGTCGCCTTCCCGCTGTCCGCGGTGTTGGCCGGGGTGGTGAATATCGCGCTGGTCATGGGTGTCCGCTCGGTGACCCACCGCATCGGCGCGGCGCTGCTGCCCTTGGGCGCGTGGACCTTCGGCTTCCTCGTCTGCGGGTTCACCGGACCCGGCGGCGATATCATGCTGGGAACCGACTGGCGCACCTTACTTCTGCTGATCTGCGGCTTGGTCCCGCCCTTGCTGTACCTCTACTTCCGCATCAACGCCGGGCTGTTCGGTCGCTGAGCGACGCCGAATTTCACGGCCGGGCAGTCGGTGTCGCGATAGTACCTTCAGCACGCAACCCGCTGGTCAGTCCAGCCGGACCGCCAGCGACGCGATGACGGCATCGGTGCGGGCGCGCAAGGCGGCGGCCAGGACGGGGCCGCGCGGGTTGTGCAGGGGGCGGTGCCACCAGCGATTGGCTTCGACCTGGGCCAGGAGGACAGTGACCTGGCGACCCTTCCGGGTTTGGTTGCGGACATAGCCGACGAGGGTGGCGACGAGGCTGCGGCGGGGACTGGGGAGCACCATCAGTGGGACGCCAGGATCCCATTCCCTCCACTGGGTGCTCAGGCGACGCGTGGCGGCAGGGTCGATTTCGGCTGCTACGGCGACGATTTCACCGCCGAAGGCTCGTGCGGTGTGCAGGGCGCGGGCGGCGACCTCGCTGACCGCGACCACCGGGACAACGATGAGCATCGGTTCCTGGTCCGGGGGTTGCGGTGGCAGGAACGGGATTCGGCCGAGGCCGAGTTGTTCGGCGACGCTGCGGTAGTAGTTCTCGGTGCGGGCGAACAGGATGACCAATGCGGGCACGATGATCAGCAGCAGCCAGGCGCCCTCGGTGAATTTCTCGATGAGCAGGACCACCGCGGCGACCGCGGTGAGCACCGCGCCGAAACCATTGAGCGCGGCCCGCGGGAGCCAGCCGGGTCCACGTTCTTTGCGCCAGTGTCGCACCAGACCGGTCTGGCTGATGGTGAAGCCGATGAAGACGCCGACCGCGTAAACCGGTAGCAACCGGTGGGTTTCGGCATGGACCACAAGGAGCACGGTGGCCGCCAGGACGGCAAGGGCCGTCACGCCGTAGCGGAATACCGGGCGTTCGGAGCGCAATGCGAACAGGTGCGCGACGCGGTGGTCCTTGGCCAGCAGTGACAGCAGCACCGGCAGCCCACCGAAGCTGGTATTGGCGGCCAGGCACAGGGCCAGGGTGACGGCCAGACTGGTGACGTAGAACGCCCAGCCAGTGCCGAATGCCGCCGCCGTCAGTTGGGCGAGCAGGGTTACGTCACCGCGTGGTACCGCGTGATGACGGCGAATCAGGTAGGCCAGACCGAGCAGCATCGTGCACAGCAATACGCCCAGGGCGACCTCGGTGTGCTGGGCCCGCTGTACTGCGGGAGTTCGGAACGAGGGCACCGCATTGGCGATCGCCTCGACACCGGTCAGCGCCGAGCAGCCCGCGGAGAATGCCTTGAGCAGCAATAGGATTCCGACGGTATCGGTGGGCACGATCGGGCCGAGATCGGTGCCGATCAGCGCGACCGGTTCCGGCCGAAACAATCCGACCGCGATCACCGCGAGTATCGCGACAATGAATAGCAGCGCCGGCCCCATCAGCACTTTCGCCGATTCGGCCACCCCGATCAGATTGATCACGGTCAGCAGTGCGAGTCCGGTCAGCGTGAGCAACAGCAGATGATCGGCCAGTACCGGAAACGCGCTGGCCAGACTGGCCGCACCGGCGGCGAGACTCACCGCGACGGTCAGCACATAGTCCACCACCAGACCCGCCGCCGCGAGCAGGCTGGAGCCGCGGCCGAGTTCCTGCTTCGCCACCGCATAGGACCCGCCGCCGTCCGGATGTGCGGCGATAACCTGCCGATACGACAACACCAATACCAGCAACAGCGCCGCGATCGCCATCGACACCGGCAGGGTCCACGACACCGCGGCAGCACCCGCCGCGACGAGCACCAGCACGATCGCCTCGGGTCCATACGCCACGCTGGACAGCGCATCCAGCGATAATGCCGCCAAACCGCCGATCGCGGTCAGTCGATATTTGTCGCCCCGCTGCATTCGCCGCACCCGGCGATCGGCGATGGGCAACTCCCTGGTCGGCGATGTCGGGGTCTGGACCACGCCAACTATTGAACTCGGCGAGGTGCTGGCAATTGGTCAGCGACACCATGTGAGTCGGGCCGAACGGACGAATCGGCTCAGTCGCACTCTATTCTCGAAGCGGGCAGTCTCAGACACCGAGGTACGGAGCAGTAATGGAACGGCGCATGATCGGCGAACTCGTCCGGGTGCCAGCCGGGGCGATACACGTTCGACAGGACGGTCCGGCCGATGGCAAACCCATCGTATTGCTGCACGGATTCGAGGGTTCGGTGCACTGGTGGGACGGACTGACCCCGCTACTGGCCGATACCTACCGGGTGATCCGGGTCGATCTGCTCGGATTCGGTTGCACCACAGCCGAACCCGGATTCGATCAGCGCTCGCAGAGCGAAATGCTCACCGCGGTGCTCGAGCGGCTCGATATCACCGATGCCACCGTGATCGGGCATTCGTGGGGTGCCGACAGTGCGCTCGGGCTCGCGGAACTGTCCGGTCGGGTCACTGAGGTGGTCGTCGTCGATCAGGCCCCGGACTGCGAAGAACTGCGGATTCTGCGGATTCTGCGTCCGGTGCTGCGGCTGCTCGGCTGGGCGCCGGTCGGGCGATGCGCACATGCGCTGCTGGACAACAACTGGATTCTGCGGCGTGCGCTCGGTGCCGGATTCGCACCAGGATTCGATCCGGATGCCGCCGCACCGGGCTGGTCCCAGCTGCGTTCGGATCACCGCGCCATGTCCTGGCGCGCCAACCGAGCCGTCCTGGTGGAACGTCCGCGGGAGCTGGCGGCACGGCCGCTGGATGCGCAGATCCGCGCTCTCGGCCTGCCCGCCTTGGTGATTCACGGTCGACACGACCGCCTCTATGGTTGGCGCAATACCGTCGACCGGTACGCCGCCGCCGGTGCGCGCATCGAGCTGATCGACACCGCTGGCCATTCACCCAATGTGGAAACCCCCGACCAGGTCGCCGCCGCACTGCGCGCCTTCCTCGCCGATCCGACCGTATCGCGTTCGGCAGCAAGCTGATTCAGCGGGTGCCGAGGCGTCCGGGTGTCGCGGATTCGATGAGTTCCCAGGCCTGTTCGAGCGGAATATCGACGACGTGATAGCGCTTCTTACCCGCCGCGGTGGCGGCCACTACGGTGGCGATGCCGGAGCGGCGCTGCCAGAAGGATTGGCGGACGGTCCAGCCGATAATGCCGGGAGCCTCCAGGCAGTCGCGATCACGGTCGAGGGAGCCGGAGCGGGTGATCAGCCAGGCCGGGCTGTGCTCGGTTGCGGGCAGGACGGTGTGGCCGAGTCCGCGGTAGCGGTCCGCGGCCAGCGCGGTGGCGATCGGGGCCGTGACCGCGGGCAGCAGCCACCACCACGGTGAAAAGTCCACTCCGGCAAGGGAAAAGATCAGCATTGCGGCCGCGACGATCAGAATCGGGCTCAGCGCGCGGGTGTAGCGGCGGCGGCGCGCGACCGGGCCGTGCGCGATCAGCGGTGCGGTGCTCACCGTTGCCTCCTGGCCGGTTACCGATTCTCGTTGTAGCGCTCGGCCTTTCGCAATACTGGGCGCCGGGAATTCGGTAGTCGAAAGGTCCTGTACGGCAACGATTTCGCGGTCCGGCGCGGCAATGTCTGCCAGGACAGTTCGCGACGCCGCGATATCGGGCGAACTCGCACCTCGGGGCACGAGCAATTCCGCAAGGGTGCGTTCGATGGCGGCGCGGGGTGCCTGCGGAAGGATCTTCTGGCGCGGGCTCTGACCGGTCATGATGGCTTCGAGTTCGGCGGCACCGGCCAAGCGCAGCAGCAGCGGTTCGTTGACCGTCGCGCCGCGGAAGCGGGCCAGATCCAGAGTGATCTGCCGAGTCGTGAACAGGCCGTGGCGCAGGTGCAGGGTGCGATCGTTATCGAGCACCCGCAGTCCGAAATACGTTGCCAGATATCGCGCGCAGGCGGCCAGGCTGACGATCACCACGATGGCGACGATCAGCAGCGCGACGGCGACGGCGATGAGTGCGGCACTGCCGTCCTCGATGCTGTGCACCGCATCCGAACTGAACAGCACCTGGCCGAACCCATATTGGAACGCGATACCGACAATGGGTGCGATGATCGCGAAACCGGTCAGCGACAGCGGCGCGTAACGCACCCAGCTCGCCTGCCAATGACCGATCTCGCGGACGTCCCCGGACGCGTACTCCGGCAGACCTTTTCGCAGCGGATCCGCGGTCTGTTGCGCAGCGGGCGGCACTCCGGCCGAGGTATGCGCGAGCAAAGCCGCACGCAACGGTGGCACCACATCCGCGTCCAACGCGTCCAATTTGAACTTCTCGCTCGAATCCGCGTGCTGTCCGGTACCTATCGCCAGTACGGCGAGTCCGAGCACCCGATGCAGCAGATCGGCTTCGATATCCACCGACCGGATCCGCGACCGCGGCACCGACAGCTTCTTGCGCTGGATCAACCCGGTGCGCAACTCCACATGCGTCGGCCCGACCCGGTAGGTGGTGGTGAACCAGCGCGTCAGCGCGAAGCCGACGATCAGTGCCAGGGCGATGAGGCCCCACAGGTGGTTGCCGGTATTGGTGCCGAGGATCACCGATCCGATCAGCACCGGGATGAACTTCACCACTTCGGTAATGGGGTGTACCAACAACATTCGCTTATCCAGCCGCAACCACGGCTGATCCGCCTGCGGCCCGAAATCGTTTTCCGGCACACTCATGTCGCATCCCCGCGGTGCTGTGCGGCAATCGCGGTCAGCCGCGTGACGGTCTGCTCGGCGACCGGCAGATCCAGTGCCGAGATCCGCACCGCTCCGGCCGATGATGCCGTCGTTACGGTCACCGTCGCCAGCCCGAGCAGCCGCTCCAATGGCCCGCGCTCGGTATCAACGGTCTGCACCCTGGAGATCGGCGCCACCCGGCTCTCCACCGCCAACCAGCCGACCCGGGTGTACACCGCTTCATCGGTCACCTCCCACCGATGCACCGCGTACCGCCACAACGGCACCACCCCGATGCTCAGCGCCGCGAGCAGCACCGCCACCGCGAAGACGACCAACTGCGCACCCCGATGTCCGCTGTCGACGAGCGCCCAGACGATCAGCGCCACGAAGGGAACCACCCACCCCATCGCGGCCTGAACAGACCACAAGAGCTTGGCCTTGGTGCTCGGACGCCAGGCCGGATCGGCCATGATCGTGCGCGACTGCGACATGCCTGCCATGGTTGCACGCGCAAGCAGGCTTTCCCACCCTTGTGCCGAGCGAACCGGCCGCCGCCGATGCGATCATGAACCACCGCAAAACCGCCTCGGCCTGGGCGGGAATACATTGGCTCGCGAAGTCGGAATAGTGCGCGCGACCCCGGAGTTGGCAACGGTCACGAGCACTGGAGGGAGACAGCCCAGGATGTGTAGCGCATGATCGAGGGCGTGACCGAGCTAGCGACCCCGAGCGTCCCGCCCGCACCGCCAACGCCATCGGCAATGCGCCGTGCGCTGCGGCGGGCCCGCGATGGCGTGACACTGAACGTCGACGAGGCAGCCGTACTGCTGCACGCGCGCGGTGACGACCTCGTCGACCTGTGTCGCAGCGCCGCCCGGGTGCGCGATGCCGGACTGGAATCGGCGGGGCGGCCGAAGACGATCAGTTATTCGCGCAATGTCTTCATCCCGCTGACCAGGCTGTGTCGGGATAAATGTCACTACTGCACCTTCGTCACGGTGCCGGGCAAATTGCGCGCCGAGGGCAAGGGCATGTTCCTGGAGCCCGACGAGGTGCTCGATATCGCCCGCCGCGGTGCGGCGCTCGGCTGCAAGGAGGCGTTGTTCACCCTCGGTGACCGGCCCGAGGACCGCTGGCCGGAGGCCGCGCAGTGGCTCGATGAGCGCGGCTACGATTCCACCCTGGACTATCTGCGCGCCGTCTCGATCATGGTGCTCGAGGAGACCGGCCTGCTGCCGCATCTGAATCCAGGTGTGATGAGCTGGGAGGAGATCTCCCGGCTCAAGCCGGTCGCGCAGTCGATGGGCATGATGCTCGAGACGACCGCAACCCGGCTGTTCACCGAGAAGGGTAACTGCCACTACGGAAGTCCGGATAAGGATCCGGCGGTTCGGCTGCGCGCCATCACCGACGCGGGTCGGCTGTCGGTGCCCTACACCACCGGCATTCTGGTCGGCATCGGCGAGACGCTGACCGAGCGGGCCGAGTCGATCATGGCGATCCGCAAGCAGCACAAGGCATTCGGGCATATCCAGGAAGTGATCATCCAGAACTTCCGCGCCAAGGACGACACCGCAATGCGCGATGTTCCGGACGCGGGTATGGAAGAGTTCCGCGCCACCATCGCGGTCACCCGACTGCTGCTCGGACCCGATGTGCCGGTGCAGGCGCCGCCGAATCTGGTGTCGCACGAGGAATGTCGCGCGCTGATCGACGCGGGCATCGATGACTGGGGCGGCGTCTCGCCGGTCACCCCCGACCATGTGAATCCGGAACGGCCCTGGCCGAATCTGGATACGCTGCGCGAGATCACCGAGGCCGCGGGCTATCAGCTCGTTGAACGCACCTCCGCGCATCCGAAATATGTGCGCGCGGGCAATCCGTGGGTCGATCCGCGCATCGGCGCGCATGTCGCGGCGCTCACCGATCCGAAGACCGGTCTGGCGAATCCGGATGCGATTCCGGTGGGCCTGCCCTGGCAGGAACCGGACGAGTCATGGGAGTCGGCGGGCCGCGTCGATCTGAACACCTCGATCGATACCGAGGGCCGAAATACCGAGAGCCGCAGTGATTCCGCGCTCGGCCAGGATGTGGTGGGGGCCTTCGGCGATTGGGACACCATCCGCGAACAGGCCCGCGATCTCGCGGTGGCAGCACCGGAGCGGTTCGATTCCGATGTGCTCGCCGCGCTGCGTGCCGCCGAAAGCGATCCGGCTGGTCTCACCGACGCCGAATACCTCGCGCTGGCAACCGCGGAGGGGCCAGCACTGGAAGCCGTCGCCGCACTGGCCGACCAACTGCGCCGCGATGTCAACGGCGACGATGTCACCTACGTGGTGAACCGGAATATCAACTTCACCAATATCTGCTACACCGGGTGCCGCTTCTGCGCATTCGCCCAGCGCAAGGGCGATGCCGACGCGTTCACCCTGAGCATGGACGAGGTCGCCGACCGCGCCTGGGAGGCGCATGTCGACGGTGCGACCGAAATCTGCATGCAGGGCGGTATCGACCCGGATCTGCCGGTCACCGGCTATGCCGATCTGGTGCGCGCGATCAAGCAGCGGGTGCCGTCGATGCATGTGCACGCGTTCAGCCCGATGGAGATCGTGAACGGCGCCTCGCGCGGCGGTCAGAGCATCCGCGATTGGCTGGTCGCGCTGAAGGAAGCCGGGCTGGACACGATTCCGGGCACGGCCGCGGAGATCCTCGACGACGAGGTCCGCTGGGTGCTCACCAAGGGCAAACTGCCGACCTCCGCCTGGATCGAGGTGATCACCACCGCGCATCAGATCGGCCTGCGCTCCAGTTCCACGATGATGTACGGCCACGTGGACAATCCGAAGCACTGGGTCGGACATCTGCGGGTGCTGCGCGGAATCCAGGACGAGACAGGCGGTTTCACCGAATTCGTGCTGTTGCCGTTCGTCCATCAGAGTTCGCCGCTGTATCTGGCGGGTGCGGCGCGACCGGGGCCGACCATCCGGGACAACCGGGCGGCGCACGCCCTGGCGCGGATCATGCTGCACGGCCGCATCGACAACATCCAGACCAGCTGGGTGAAGCTCGGTACCGCGGGTACTCGGACCATGCTCAACGGTGGTGCCAACGATCTGGGCGGTACGTTGATGGAGGAGACCATCTCCCGCATGGCCGGGTCCCAACACGGGTCCGCGAAGACCGTCGCCGAACTCACCGAGATCGCCGATGGCATCGGCCGTCCGGTGCGCGAGCGCACCACCACCTACGGGGTGCCGCAACGGAAGATCTCCGCGGCGCTGCCACTGTCGGTGGGCTAGCGGCAACGGGGCCGTACCGGACTCGCGGTCGTCGCGCAGCGTCGATTCGCAAAGACGCGGATGCAAGGGGTGTTTCGTATCCATCGAGTGGCGTGCGGAACAAAGTTAGTTAGGGCAGGCTGACCAGGTGTAGCCTGAGCTGCCGGGATAGTGTGACGCTGGGCGGACTATCCCCGTGAGGACAGACTAGGAGAGCGGCAGTGCCGTACATCATCGCTGAACCGTGCGTTGACGTGAAGGACAAGGCATGCATCGAGGAATGCCCCGTGGACTGCATCTACGAGGGTGGTCGCATGCTGTACATCCATCCGGACGAGTGCGTGGACTGTGGTGCATGTGAGCCGGTGTGCCCGGTGGAGGCGATCTTCTATGAAGACGACACCCCGGACCAGTGGAGCGGATATGTGAACGCCAATGTCGACTTCTTCGACGAGCTGGGTTCGCCCGGCGGCGCGACGAAGGTCGGCAAGGTGGATTACGACCCGCCGTTCATCAAAGAGCTGCCGCCGATGGCGAGTGAATGAGCTCTGAGGTGTCACCGCGTCACCGCGACGGGAGCGACGGCCCCGGAGGAGGCAGCCTGCGTAACCACGAAGGGGCCCGATCCCGTCGCCATCGGACACGGGTCAGTGCACTGCTCCCTGACTTCCCCTGGGACACCATCGCGGCGGTGAAGGCCAAGGCCGCCGCGCATCCGGACGGCATCGTCGACCTGTCGGTCGGCACTCCGGTCGATCCGGTGGATCCGCTGATCCGTGCCGCATTGAGTTCGGTCGCCGAGGTACCCGGCTATCCGACCACGCACGGTACCCCGGAGTTGCGCGCCGCGGCGGTCGATGCGCTGAAGCGGCGGTACGGGATCACGGGTCTGGACCCGGCCGCGGTCTTGCCGGTGATCGGCACCAAGGAACTGATCGCCGGGCTGCCGCGGCTGCTCGGCCTCGGCGCGGACGATCTGGTCGTCATCCCCGAGGTCGCCTACCCGACCTACGAGGTGGGTGCGCTGCTGGCCGGTGCCCAGGTGGTGCGGGCCGACGGGCTGACCCAGTTGGGACCGCGCTCGCCCGCCCTCATCTATGTGAACTCACCGTCGAACCCGACGGGGCGGGTGCTCGGTGTCGAGCATCTGCGCAAGGTGGTGCAGTTCGCCCGCGAGCGCGGCGCGGTCGTCGCCTCCGACGAGTGCTACCTGGGCCTCACCTGGACGGTACCAACTGGTCGCTCCGCAGGCTCCGCTCCTGGGCGTGCCGTCTCGATCCTCGATCCTGAGGTGTGCGGCGGCGACCACACCGGCCTGCTAGCGGTGCACTCGCTGTCGAAGACCTCCAATCTGGCCAGCTACCGGGCCGGTTTCGTGGTCGGCGATCCGCAACTCGTCGCCGAAATGCTCGAGGTGCGCAAGCATTCCGGCATGATGGTGCCGTTCCCGATCCAGGCGGCCATGGCCGCCGCACTCGGTGACGACAACCATGAGGCGCAGCAGCGTGAGCGCTACCGCGCGCGTCGCGAGGTGCTGCGAACGGCCTTGCAGCAAGCCGGTTTTCGCATCGATCACTCCGAAGCGGGCCTGTACCTGTGGTCCACTCGGGGCGAGCCGTGCCGCACCACCCTGGAGTGGCTGGCCGAGCGCGGCATCCTCGCCGCCCCCGGCGACTTCTACGGACCGGGCGCGGGCGAGTACGTGCGCATCGCACTCACCGCCACCGATGAGCGCATTCGGGCCGCGGCACAGCGGCTGAGCTGAGTCTCGCCGACACGGCCAGCGATCGCGCCCGACGACGGGGGAACGGCGATAGCCTGGTGTATGGACTCTGTCACGGTAGTCCCTATCCCTGGTAACGAGCCGGTGCATTCCTACGCGCCGGGCAGTCGCGAGCGGGCACTGCTGAGCGCCGAGCTCACCGAGATCGCCGCCGAATCCATCGATATTCCGCTGGTCATCGGTGGTAAGCACCGGCCGGGCATCGGGGCTCGGCACGATATCGTCGCCCCGCATCGACATCGGCAGGTGCTCGGCACCTATACCGATACCACCCACTCCGAAGCCCACGGCGCCATCGAGGCCGCGATGGCGGCGGCACCCGGCTGGCGGAACATGGCCTTCGGCGAGCGGGCGGCCATCTTCCTGCGGGCGGCCGATCTACTGTCCGGGCCGTGGCGGGAAACGGTCGCCGCCGCGACCATGCTCGGCCAATCCAAGACGGTCCAGCAGGCCGAGATCGACGCACCGTGCGAACTGGTCGACTTCTGGCGCTTCAATGTGGCCTTCGCGCGCCAGATCCTGCAGCAGCAGCCGCAGTCGAGCGCCGGGGTGTGGAACCAGATGGACTATCGCCCGCTGGAGGGGTTCGTCTACGCGATCACGCCGTTCAACTTCACCGCGATCGCCGGGAATCTGCCCACCGCGCCCGCACTGATGGGCAATACCGTGGTGTGGAAACCCTCTCCCACCCAGACACTTTCGGCGTTCTATACGATGCGGCTGCTCGAGGCGGCCGGACTGCCGCCCGGTGTCATCAATATGGTGACCGGCGACGGTATCGAACTATCGGAGGTCGCACTCGTCGATCCGCGACTTGCGGGCATCCATTTCACCGGATCCACCAGGACATTTCAGTTCCTGTGGTCGCAGGTCGGCACGAATATCGGCCGCTACCATACCTATCCTCGGTTGGTCGGTGAGACCGGCGGCAAGGACTTCATTGTGGCGCATCCGTCCGCGGATCCAGATGCCTTGCGTACCGCGCTCATTCGCGGCGCCTACGAATATCAGGGTCAGAAGTGCTCGGCGGCCTCGCGCGCCTATATCGCGCGCTCGATATGGCGCACCATCGGCGACGACTTCCTCCAATTGACCAGGGAACTCAGCTACGGTGACGTCGCCGATCTGACGAATTTCGGTGGGGCGCTGATCGATCGGCGCGCCTACGACAAGAATGTGGCCGCCATCGAACGGGCCAGATCGGCGGGTATCGCCATTGCAGCGGGCGGCGAATACGACGACAGCGAGGGCTGGTTCGTGCGGCCGACCGTACTGCTGGTGGACGATCCGCACGACGACGCCTTCGCCACCGAATACTTCGGTCCGATCCTGGCGGTGCACGTCTACGACGATGCCGAACCCGGCTCCTATGCCGCGGTGCTGGCCGAGGTGGAATCGGCCGCGCCGTACGCACTGACCGGCGCGATCTTCGCCCAGGATCGCAAGGCCATCGAACAGGCCTCGGCCGCACTGCGATTCGCCGCGGGCAACTTCTACATCAACGATAAGCCGACCGGTGCGGTAGTCGGTCAGCAGCCCTTCGGCGGTGCGCGCGCCTCGGGCACCGACGATAAGGCGGGCTCACCGCTGAATCTGCTGCGCTGGGTCGCGCCACGCACGATCAAGGAGACCTTCGTGCCGCCGGGGGATCACCGGTATCCGCACATGGAGTCGGAATGAATCCGTTGCGGCCGGTCATCCTCGCGGCGGCCGATCAGCCACGCCTCGGGTAGGCGCTCACGGGAACGCCCACATATCGAGCATGGTGTTGCGGCTGGCCGCGCGCAACACCATGCGGGTCTATGTGCCCTATGGCAGCCAGTGGTACGGCTACCTGACCCGTCGCCTGGCCGAACGCCCGGCCGATCTCACGTTCTTTCTACGCGCGCTGGTCAGCAGGTCCTAGACCAGCGGTTTGCCGAGCCGATGCCGCCTGCGCAGGTCCCAGAGGTAGAGGTTCATCGGAAAGAGCCTGGCCTGCTTCGGAAGTCGGCGGTGCACGGCGCCGATGACCCGCAGCAGCCGGTTTGCGAAGCGTTCCTGGCGGGCGCTCCAGCGCATGTGCATCTGGCCGCGCAGGTGCGGCGGCAACAGGCTGGTCACGAAGAGTCGCTGCAACGGTGCGAATATCCGCAGTGGCCGGGCCACCATCTTCAGATCGATGAGGTTGTCGAGGTATGCGCGGGTGCGCGCATCGATAGACTTGGTCGCCAGATTGGTATTCCAGTACTCCTGGAACGCTTTTCGGTCGGCGGGCCACATCTGCGGCCGCATCTGCAGGGTGGTGCCGAGCCGAGCCGCGTACTGGTAGAACACCTCCGCGGTGTCCTCATCCATCGGTCCGTGTAGTCGCTCCTCCAGATCGACTACGCCCCAATACAAACAGGCGGCGACCCACAATTGCAGCTTCGGGTCGAAGGCGTTGTACTCGACCGCAGCGCCGGGCTCGGAATGCACCGCCCGATGTGAGCCATTGACGGCCTCGCGGTAGATCGCGCGGTCGTGTTCGGTGCCCATCAACGCTACGGCGAGATAGGTCAGCGTGGTGCGCATCCGCTTCCACGGGTGCACATCGATCCGGCCGGATTCGACCGTGCTCTCCATGACGCCGTAGCCGACGGGCCGCAGGCTCAGCTGCATGATGACATTGGCCGTCCCGCCGAGGAAGGCCGCGACACCGCTCCAGAACCGGTCCATGGCGAAGTCGTCGACGGTGCCATAGCGACAGGTTGCGGCGGGATCTGGTGGCTCGGCGCGCAGGGGCAAGGTCATCGTTGGCCTCGGCTTTCCGGGTCGATCAGCGGCAATAGATATCGATGAGAAGATTAGGTGTTAACCTTCTCATCGACTCGATAGCCTGTCAAACGATCCCGCTACACGAGCGGTTTACCCAATCGGATGCGCCTGCGAACGTCGAACAGGTAGGCGTTGATCGGGAACATTCGCAGCTGCCGCGGCAGTCGGGTGTGCACCGCCGAGATCGTCCGCAGCAGCCGATCGAATCGGCGCTGATCCCGCTCGGTCCAGGTCATCCGCATCTCGTTGCGCAAATGCGTTGGCAGCAGGCCGGTTACGAAGAACCGCTGGAGGCGGGCGAAGGTGAACCGAATCCGGCGCGGCAGCATCTTCAGGTCGATGAGATCGTTGAAGTAGTCGCGCAGGGCTGGCTCGATACCGCGCTCGGTCAGGTTCTCATCCCAATACTGTTGGAACTCGGCACGATTGGCGGGCCACATGTCGGGACGCATCTGCAGTGTGGTGCCGAGCCGGGCGCAGTACCGGTAAAAGGCTTCGGCTACATCGGGATCCATCGGACCGTGCATGCGGGTGTAGAGATCGTCGATGCCCCAGTACAGACAGGCGGCCACCCAGAGTTGCAGCGTGGGATCGAAGGCGTTGTATTCCACCGGGCTCACCGAGGTCGAGCGGACCGGCCGATGTGACTCGTTGACCGCATCCCGGTAGTGCGCGCGCTCCTGTTCCGAGCCCATCAGCGCGACCGCGAGATAGCTGAGTGTGGTGCGCAGCCGTTTGATCGGGTGCAGTGTGACCTTGCCGCTGTCGACCGTGCTCTCCAGTACGCCGCGCCCGACGGGCCGCAGGCTCAGCTGCATGATCACATTGGCGGTGCCGCCCAGGAATGCCGCGAGTCCGTCGATATATTCGACAACGGTTTCCGTGGTGATGGATTCGACGGCGGCGGGGCCGGAATTCGGCAGGTTATCGGCGCGGCGGAGGGGTTCGGTCATCGTTGACCTCGCCTTTCTGTGGCCGCCCTGGCGATGGGCAGCGATGAGAAGGTTTGACATAAACCTTCTCATCGCTTCGACGTGCTGTCAATCACGCTTTCCCGGTGTTCGGGAGCAGCGGCGGCTGATGGCATGCGATGCTGGCAGTGTCATTGTGTCAGGGGATAGGAATAGGGTGGGAAATTATGGCGAGTCTGACCAGACTGCTGGCCCTGGTCCGCAGCACCGGCCCGGAGGACCGCAATCAATCGCGGGTACTGGACGCCGCCCTGCTGGCGTTCCTGGATTTCGGCATCAAGCGAACCAGCATGGTGGAGGTCGCACGGCGGTGCGGCCTTTCGCTGGCCACGCTCTATCGGCGCTTCGCCAGCAAATCCGATCTCATCCAGGCGGTCGGGATGCGGCAGGCGCGGCAGTTCGTCGAGGAGGTGGACGCGGCCCAGCAGCGCCAGGTCGATCGCGACGCCAGCGCCGCGGCGCAGATCGTGGAACTGTTCGTTGCGTTCCTTAACGGATTGCGCGGCAATAAGCTGCTCGAACGGTTGCTGAAGACCGAGCCGGAGATCGTGCTGCCGTATCTCACGGTCAAGGGTGCACCGATCCTCGAGCTCGGGCGCGACTACCTGGCCGAATTCATTGCCCGACTGCAGGGCGAGGGCAAATTGCCCGATTACGATCCGGAGCCGCTCGCCGAAATGATCGCCCGGACGGCGCTGTCATTGGCGCTGACGCCGCAGACGGTGCTCCCGCTCGACGATGACGCGGCGATCCGGAAGTTCGCCCGCGACCATGTGGTCGTTTCGTTCCGGCTGTAGCTCACCCACCCCGTCGGCTCCGCCGACTGCCGTCCCCAGTAGCTCACCCACCCCGCCGGCTCCGCCGACTGCCGTCCCCAGTAGCTCACCCACCCCGCCGGCTCCGCCGACTGCCGTCCCCGTGGTCACACCAGGCGCAGCCCGAACCGCCTGCGCACGCGCATGTCCCACAGGTAGGCATTGATCGGAAACATCCTGGCCTGCTTGGGCATTCGCGCGGTTGCCGCGCCCAGGGTGCGCAGGATCGCGGCGAGGATCCGATCGTCGCGCGGGGTCCAGCTCATCCCCATCTGGTCGCGCAGATGTTCGGGCAGCAGGCCGGTGACCACGAATCGGTGGAATCGGGCGAAGGGTAGGCGGGCGGGCAGCGGGAACATCTTCAGGTCGATGAGGTCGGTGAAGTAGTCGCGGATCGGCGGATCGATCGTGGTTTTCGCGAGATGCTCGGACCAGTACTCGTCGAACGCGGCGCGGTCGCTCGGCCACAGCCCCGGATGCATCTGCAGTGTGGTGCCCAGTCGGGCGCTGTAGTAGTAGAAGGCCTCGGCATCGGTGTCGCGCATCGGGCCGTGCATGCGTTCATAGATATCCCGGGCGCCCCAGTACAGACAGGCCGCGACCCAAAGCTGCAGCTGCGGATCGAAGGCGTTGTACTGCACCGGACTCGCCGTGCTGGATTTGACGGTGCGGTGCGAGGTGTTGACGGCATCGCGGTAGGCGGCGCGTTCATCTTCGGTGCCGAGCATGGCGACCGAGAGGTAGGTGAGGGTGGTGCGCAGCCGCTTGACCGGATGCAACATGACCTTGCCGCTGTCGACGGTGCTCTCCAGTACGCCGTAGCCGACCGGCAGCGTGCTGAGCTGCATGATGACATTCGCCGTGCCGCCGAAGAAGGCGGCGACACCGTCGATGTACTGCGTGATATCGAAGCTGTCCCGGGCGTCCGGCGGTGGCTTTCGATGCGGACTGGTCATGGCCGACCCCGTTCTCATCGTTGAGAAGGATATGGGTCAACCTTCTCACTGCCTCATGGGTGTGTCAACCGTCGTGAGGGTGTCAAGGGGCAGCGTAGTGCGGCGGTGTCGCGTCGAAGTAGCGTGAGCGAATGTCGTTCGGTCCGCAGTTGCTGCTTCGTTCGCTCAACCCGCTCGCCGTCGCTGCGGGGGCGGATATTCCGGATGCCGTCACCATCGACGGGGTCACCTTGTCGCGCAGCGATCTGCTCGGCGCCGCGACGTCGGTTGCCGAGCGCATCGCGCGCGCGGATCGGGTGGCGGTGCTGGCCCGGCCGACCGTGACCACGGTGCTCGCCGTCGTCGGCTGCCTCATTGCGGGCGTGACGGTGGTGCCGGTGCCGCCGGATTCGGGGACCGCCGAACTGGCGCATATCCTCACCGATTCGGGTGCGCAGGCCTGGCTCGGGGCGGCGCCGGAGGGGACGGAACTGCCGGTGGTCCCGGTGCGTGTGCACGCCCGCTCCTGGCACACTTATCCCGAACCCGACCCGGCCACACCGGCATTCGTGCTCTACACCTCGGGGACCACCGGCCTGCCCAAGGGCGTCGTACTCAACCGCGGTGCCATCGCGGACGGGTTGGACGCGCTCGCCGACGCATGGGCCTGGACGTCGAATGATGTACTGGTGCACGGGCTTCCGCTATTTCACGTGCACGGACTGATCCTCGGCCTGCTCGGACCGCTGCGGGTGGGCGGCCCGCTGATCCACACCGGTAAGCCGACGCCGCAGGCTTATGCGCAAGCTCGCGGCACGCTCTACTTCGGTGTGCCGACCGTATGGTCGCGGGTTGTCGAAGACCCCGATGCGGCAAGGCGATTGGCCGATGCGCGACTGCTCGTCTCGGGCAGTGCGCCGCTGCCGGTTCCGGTCTTCGAGCGGCTGCGAGAACTCACCGGACACGCGCCGATCGAGCGCTATGGCATGAGCGAAACGATGATCACGCTGTCCACCCGCGCCGATGGGGAACGCCGCCCGGGCTGGGTCGGTACACCGGTCGCCGGCGTCGAGACCCGGCTCCGGGATGAAGCCGGCGCGGACGTCCCGCACGACGGCGCGAGCATCGGTGGTCTGCAGATCCGCGGTCCGATGGTCTTCGACGGCTACTACAACCGGCCCGAGGCGACCGCCGAATGCTGGACCGATGATGGATGGTTCAAGACCGGTGATGTCGCGGCCATCGATGCCGAGGGCTTCCATCGCATCGTCGGCCGGGAATCGGTCGACCTCATCAAATCCGGTGGATACCGCATCGGTGCGGGGGAGGTCGAGACCGTACTGCTCGGGCATCCGCAGGTCGCCGAGGTGGCGGTGGTCGGGCTGCCCGATGCCGATCTGGGACAGCGCATCGTCGCCTTTGTCGTATTGCGCGGTGCCGCAACCGATTCCATCGAGAAGGACCTCATCGAGCAGGTGGCCGAGCAACTTTCGGTGCACAAGCGCCCGCGCGAGGTGCGCGTGGTGGATGCACTGCCGCGCAATGCCATGGGGAAGGTGCAGAAGAAGCTGCTCGGCTGAGCGGCGGCGGCCGGACTGCTTGACCTCAATATGAGTTCAGGTCCTACGGTCGCGGCATGAGCGAACCACTGACCTCCGAACAGATCGACTATCTGCACACGCAGCGCCTCGGCCGATTGGCGACCGTGCGCCCCGACGGTTCACCGCAGAACAGCCCCGTCGGCTTCCGCTATAACGCGGAACTCGGCACCATCGATATCGCGGGCTGGAATATGGGCAGCTCCTGGAAGTTCCGCAATATTGCCACCAATAGCCGGGTCGCCTTCGTCGTCGACGATATTGCCTCGGTCCAACCCTGGCGCGTGCGCTGCCTCGAAATTCGCGGCACCGCAGAACAATTGTCCGACGTAGACCCCTACATCCAGGGTGTCTCCCGCGAAATGATCCGCATCCACCCCACCCGAATCATCGCCTTCGGCTTAGCAGCCGACGTCACCCACGCCTAGCGGATTGTCTCGGAGAAACATTGGGCCTCACCTTCAAGAGACGTTGGTGGGCCGGAACGCGACAACTGATTTCGTTTGCACATGGGTAACTCGTGGGGGACGGGCTAACTTGCCGCCCACCCCGCCACCGTCCGCAACGTCACTGTTGTGGCGCCTGAGTCTGGCGCCCAAAGATTCGGAGAGGCGGACGAGCCCAGCCTAGTCGTTGGCGTGCAGGTCGGCGTTGAGTTCGATGCCGGTGCCCTTGCGGGGGACGACCTCGACGGCGCCGGTGGTGGAGTTGCGGCGGAAGAGCAGGTTGTTCCGGCCGCTGAGGGTGGCGGCCTTGACCACCGTGCCGTCGGGGGTGGTGACCTTGGTCCCCGCGGTCAGGTAGAGACCCGCTTCCAGCACGCAGTCGTCGCCGAGCGGGATGCCGAGGCCGGAGTTGGCACCGAGCAGGGAACGCTCGCCGATCGAAATGATGGTGGTGCCGCCGCCGGACAATGTGCCCATGGTGGAGGCGCCGCCGCCGATATCGGAGCCGTCGCCGACCACGACGCCCGCGGAGATACGACCCTCGACCATCGAGGCACCGAGAGTGCCCGCGTTGAAGTTCACGAAACCCTCGTGCATGACGGTGGTGCCCGAGGCGAGATGCGCGCCGAGGCGAACCCGGTCGGCGTCGCCGATGCGCACGCCCGACGGCACGACATAGTCGACCATCCGCGGGAACTTATCGATGCTGTACACCGTGACCGGCCCCCGCGCGCGCAGCTTGGCACGGGTCGCCTCGAAGCCCTCCACCGCGGCCGGACCGTGGTTGGTCCACACCACATTGCTGAGCAGCCCGAACTGCCCGTCCAAGCTCACCTCGTGCGGTTTGACCAGCCGATGCGAGAGCAGATGCAGCCGCAGGTACACATCGTGCGCGTCGACCGGCGCCGCGGACAGATCGGCGATCGTGGTCTGCACCGCGATCACATCCACCCCGCGCGCCTCGTCGAAGCCGAGCAGTGCGGCGTACTCGGCGGGCGCCTCATCCAGCCGCTTCGTCCCCGTATCACCGAACGCGCCCAACTCCGGATTCGGATACCAGGTATCCAATACGGTCCCGTCCGCGGTCACATTGGCGATACCGACTGCTGCTGCTCCCTGAATGCTCACGTCAACAGAGGTTACCCACCCAACCATGACGGTGGTGAGCCACGTCGACCCGGGCACAGCCGGAGACCGACCTCGCGCCCGTAGGCTGACAGCCGTGACCATCGACTTGCGCGCCGACCCCATTGCCCTCACCGCTGCCCTGGTCGATATCCCGAGCGTCTCGCAGGACGAAGCGGCGATCGCCGACATCGTCGAGCGGGCGCTGCGTGAGCAGACGACGGGGTTCGAGGTGCTGCGGCACGGCAATGTCGTATTGGCCCGCACCGATCTGGGGCGGCCGACCCGGGTCATCCTCGCCGGTCACCTGGATACCGTGCCCATTGCCGACAATGTCCCGAGCCGGTTCGTCGACGAGGCGGGCGAGCGCCAGCTCTATGGCTGCGGCACCGTCGATATGAAATCCGGTGACGCAGTATTCCTGCATCTGGCCGCGACCGTGGCCGAACCCGTACACGATCTGACGCTGATGTTCTACGACTGCGAGGAGATCGCCGCCAAGTACAACGGCCTCAATCACATCGAGCGCGAGCTGCCGGACTGGCTGGTCGGTGATCTGGCAATCCTCGGTGAGCCCTCCGGCGGCGTCATCGAAGCGGGTTGCCAAGGCACCCTCCGCATCCGCCTCACGACCAAGGGGGTGCGGGCCCATTCGGCGCGATCCTGGAAGGGCGACAATGCGATTCACCGGCTGGCCCCGGTGCTGCAGCGGCTCGCCGACTACAAGGCCCGCGAGGTCGATATCGACGGCTGTGTCTATCGCGAGGGTCTGTCCGCGGTCCACATCGGAGGTGGGGTGGCGGGCAATGTGATTCCGGACGAGGCCGAGGTGGTCGTGAACTTCCGGTTCGCCCCGGACCGCACGGTCGAGCAGGCGGCCGAACATGTGCGCGCGGTATTCGACGGACTCGAGCTCGACTTCGAGCTCACCGACTCCGCCGCAGGGGCGCTGCCGGGCCTTTCCGCGCCCGCCGCCAAGGACCTGATCGCCGTGGTCGGCGCCGATAGTGTGCGTGCCAAGTACGGCTGGACCGATGTCGCGCGCTTCGCCGCCCGCGGCATCCCGGCGGTGAACTTCGGGCCGGGTGACCCCAATCTCGCCCACAAGCGTGACGAACATGTCCCGGTCGCCCAGATCACCTCGGTCGCGGCGACCCTGCGCACCTACCTGACCGAACCGTCCCGCTGATCTAGTAAGTACATGGGTCATCGGGGACGGGCTAACTTGCCCCACAGCCCCACAGCCCCACAGCCCCACAGCCCCACAGCCCCCACAGCCCCACAGCCCCACAGCCCCACAGCCCCACAGCCCCACAGCCCCACAGCCGCCCGCCAACGTTACGGTTGCCGCGACTGAGTCTGGCGCCTAAAGGTTCGGAGAGGCGGGGGAGCGCCCGGTAGCCTGTGCGCCATGTCCACCGAAGCCGCCGACAACGAGATCGCAAGCACACCGAAGTCGACACCCAGATTCCGCGGACCGATCATGTTCCGCCGCGATCGCAAGCCGGGCGGCACCGCCGACCAGAACCTCCTGGACAAGCACGGCCCCAGTGATTGGGTGCATACCGATCCGTGGCGGGTGCTGCGCATTCAGGCCGAATTCGTCGAGGGCTTCGGAGCGCTCGCCGAAGTGCCGCGCGCGGTCACGGTGTTCGGTTCGGCCCGCACTCCGGCGGGTCATCCGGAGTATCAGGCCGCCATGGCGATCGGCGCCGCGCTGGCACAGGCCGGATTCGCGGTGATCACCGGCGGCGGTCCCGGCGTTATGGAGGCCACGAACCGCGGCGCTTCGGAGGCGGGCGGCTATTCGATCGGACTCGGCATCGAGCTGCCCTTCGAGCAGAGCCTCAACGAGTGGGTCGATCTCGGCATCAACTTCCGCTACTTCTTCGCCCGTAAAACCATGTTCGTGAAGTACTCGCAGGCATTCATCTGTCTGCCGGGCGGTTTCGGCACCCTGGACGAGCTGTTCGAGGCATTGACCCTGGTGCAGACCCGCAAGATCACCCGCTTCCCGATCATCCTGTTCGGCAGCAAGTACTGGGCCGGACTCGTCGACTGGCTGCGTGATTCGCTCGGCGGCTCCGGCAAGATCTCACCCGGTGATCTCGGTTTGCTGCATGTGACCGACAGTGTCGAGGAGGTCGTGCAGATCATCCGGTCGGCCGCCGAGTCGAATAATGGCGCCGAAGCCATTGGCACGGAGGACCAGTGGTGAGCGAGCGCGGGTACGCGGTGTGCGTCTACTGCTCGGCCAGTACCGGCGAACCCGAACTGCTCGGCCTCGCCGCCCGGGTCGGCACCGAAATCGCCAGGCGCGGTTGGCAATTGGTCTCTGGCGGTGGTCACGTCTCGATGATGGGCGCGGTCGCGACGGGTGCCCGCGCCGGCGGCGCGCACACCATCGGGGTGATCCCGAAACATCTGGTGCACAAGGAAGTGGCCGATGTAGATGCCGACGAACTGATCGTCACCGACACCATGCGCCAGCGCAAACAGGTCATGGAGGATCGCGCGGACGCCTTCCTCACCCTGCCCGGCGGCATCGGCACACTCGAGGAGTTCTTCGAAACCTGGACCGGCGGCTATCTGGGGCAGCACGATAAGCCGGTCGTCGTGCTCGATCCGAACGGTTTCTTTCGGGGCCTGTTCGACTGGCTGGACGAGCTCTACGCTCGCAAGTTCGTATCCGAGTCGGCCAGGGCCCGGATCACCGTGGTCGAGGATCTGCCCGCGGCCTTCGCGGCACTGCGACCCGATGTGCCACCAGAACCGGCCCAGGAGCACGCCACTACGCTCGATGAGGAGATGTGACGCAGTGAGCACCGACGCCTACGCCACCGTCAGCCTATTCGATATCGCAAAACAGTTGCCGCGCATGGCATTCGACGCGCCGTCCATGCTGCGCGGCGCACTCGGCATGCTGGTGCGGCCGGATAGCGAATCCTCGGTCGGTCTGTACTTCCAACGCAATGCGCATCGGTATCCGGACCGGACGTTCCTGAAGTTCGAGGGGCGAACCTTCAGCTATGGCGCAGCCAACGCGCAGGTCAACCGTTATGCGCAGGTGCTCGCCGACCGTGGGGTGCGCCGCGGTGACGTGGTCGGCGTGCTGATGACCAACCGCCCCGAAACCCTGTTCGTGGTGCTGGCCACCGTGAAACTCGGTGCCACGGTCGGCCTGCTGAACCACCACCAGCGCGATCAGGTGCTCGCCCACAGCTTCGGACTGCTCGACAGCGTGCTGAACGTCGTCGGTGAGGAATGCCGCGAGGCATTGGACTCGCTCGCCGAACCCCTTGCCAATGTGCTCCTTTCGCAGGACCTGCACAAAGCGGCCGAGGATGCCGACCCATCCGACCCGCCGGTCTGTGCACGGATCACCGCGAAGGAACGCGCCTTCCTGATCTTCACCTCCGGCACCACCGGACTGCCCAAGGCCAGCGTGATGACGCATCTGCGCTGGACCAAGAGTATGGCCGGACTCGGCGGACTCGGAATTCGCCTGCGCGGCAACGACACGCTGTACTGCTGCCTTCCGCTGTACCACAACAACGCGCTCACCGTCGCGCTGGGGGCGGTTCTCGGTGCGGGCGGCACCTACGCACTCGGCAGGCAGTTCTCCGCCTCCCGGTTCTGGGACGAGATCATTCGCGAGCAGGCGACCGCATTCATCTATATCGGCGAACTGTGCCGCTACCTGCTCAATCAGCCGGTCAAGCCGACCGACCGGCAGCATCGGGTCCGACTCGCCGTCGGCAATGGTCTGCGCCCGGAGCTGTGGGACGAGTTCAAGACCCGTTTCAACATCGGCCGCATCGTCGAGTTCTATGGCGCGAGCGAGGTGAATATCGCCTTCGTCAACGCCTTCGGGGTGGATCGCACCGCGGGCTTCGGGCCATTGCCCTACGCCATCGTCGAATACGACGACGCGACCGGAAAGGCCAAGCGCGATAGCGACGGACGGCTGCACCGGGTACCGGGCGGTGGCGTCGGCCTGCTACTGGCCAAGGTGACCGACCGTTCGCCCGCCGACGGCTATACCGATCGGGCCGCCTCCGAGGCGAAGCTGGTGCGCGACAGCTTCGAGGACGGCGATATCTGGTTCGACACCGGGGATCTGGTCCGTGACCAGGGCTGGCACCACATCGCCTTCGTCGATCGGCTCGGCGATACCTTCCGCTGGAAGGGCGAGAATGTGGCCACCACCGAGGTCGAGGGCGCACTGACCGAATCCGATGCGATCTCGCAGGCGGTCGTCTTCGGCGTGGATATTCCGGGCACCGACGGTAAGGCGGGCATGGCGGCGGTGACCCTGCATCCGGGCGCCGAATTCGACGGCCACGCGCTCGCCGAACTGGCCTATTCGCGGTTGCCCGGCTATGCGGTGCCGCTGTTCATCCGGGTTGTCGCCGAACTCGAACAGACCTCGACCTTCAAGAGCCGCAAGGTCGAACTCCGCAAACAGGGCTATGCCAGCGATCCGGACAGCACGCTGTGTGTCCTCGCTGGCCGCGCCGAAGGCTATGTTCCCGCTTATGACGAATACGCCGCGGACGTCGCCGCGGCGCGTGTGCCCAAAAGCTAGACAGTAGGTGGTCGCACCTGGCCAGCTACCCGAGCGTGGGCGTGGTCAGTTGTTGCCTGTCCCAAGAATCGATCGTCCACAACCCGTTCCTGGGGGCCGGGTTACATGACTAGGTACAGTCGGAGCCATGTTCAGCCCCACCGCAGCACCGCTTCCCACTCTGTGCGGCAAGCCGGTGGCGACGGATCGGGCGCTGGTGATGGCCATCGTCAACCGCACTCCCGATTCCTTCTACGACCGGGGCGCCACCTTCACCGACGCGGCCGCCATGGACGCGGTCGCGCGGGCGGTTGACGAGGGCGCCGACCTGGTCGATATCGGCGGGGTGAAGGCCGGCCCCGGCACCCTGGTCGATGCCGCGGAAGAGACCCGCCGGGTGGTCCCCTTCGTCGCGGCGATCCGGGAGAAATATCCCGAGCTACTGATCAGCATCGATACCTGGCGTGCCGAGGTGGCCGACGCCGCGGTGACCGCGGGCGCGGATCTGATCAACGACACCTGGGCGGGCGCCGATCCGGATCTGGTTCGGGTGGCCGCCGATCGTGGCGTCGGCATCGTGTGCAGTCACACCGGCGGGGCGGTTCCGCGCACCCGACCGCATCGGGTGCGCTACGCCGATGTGATGGCAGAAGTAGCGCAAACCGTGGTGCGCGCCGCAGAAGATGCGGTCGCGGCCGGGGTTCGGCGGGATTCGATTCTGATCGATCCGACTCATGATTTCGGCAAAAACACTTATCACGGGCTCGAGTTGTTGCGGGGAATGGACGTTCTTGTAAATACCGGATGGCCAGTCTTGATGGCGCTGAGCAATAAGGATTTTATCGGGGAGACTTTAGGTGTCGGTCTATCCGAACGGTTGGAGGGCACATTGGCGGCAACAGCATGGTCGGCGGCCGCCGGCGCCCGAGTCTTCCGAGTCCACGAGGTTGCCCAGACTCGGCGCGTCGTGGACATGATCGCCGCGATACAGGGCATCCGGCCCCCCGCACGAACCCTGCGAGGTCTGGTATGAATTTCCATCACCCACATAGCCCCGTCTGGGCGACGACCAATACCTGGGACGCCCCCGATTGGACGGTCGACGAACTCGTCGCCGCCAAGCGTGGACGCACCGTTTCGGTGGTGCTGCCCGCATTGAACGAAGAGAACACCGTCGCCGATGTGGTCGCCAGCATTCGGCCCCTGCTCGGCACCCTGGTCGATGAGCTGATCGTGCTCGATTCCGGTTCGACGGACGCCACCGCCGAACGCGCGCTGGCCGCGGGCGCCGAGGTGATCACTCGCGAACAGGCCGTTCCCGAACTCGACCCGATGCCGGGCAAGGGCGAGGTGCTGTGGCGGTCGCTGGCGGTGACCAGCGGCGATCTCATCGCCTTCGTCGACTCCGATCTCATCGATCCGGATCCGGCCTTCGTGCCGAAACTGCTCGGTCCGCTGCTGCTGGTCGACGATATGCATCTGGCGAAGGCCTACTACCGCAGGCCGCTGTGGCAGGCGGGTGCGGTCGATGCGCACGGTGGCGGTCGCGTTACCGAACTCGTCGCCCGTCCGCTGCTGGCCGCATTGCGTCCGGAACTCTCGCAGGTGCTGCAGCCGCTCGGCGGCGAGTACGCGGGCACCCGCGAACTGCTGACCTCGGTGCCGTTCGCCCCCGGCTACGGCGTGGAGATCGGTCTACTCCTCGACACCTACGACCGCCTCGGCCTGTCCGCGATCGGTCAGGTGAATCTGGGCGTACGCACCCACCGTAACCGCCCGCTCGCCGATCTCGGGGTGATGAGCCGTCAGATCCTCGGCACCGTGCTCGGTCGCAGCGGGGTGCAGGATTCCGGTGCGGCGCTGACCCAGTTCCCACTGATCGGCGATGCATTCACCGCGCACAGCACGGAGGTATCGCTGGTCGATCGGCCGCCGATGAATACGCTGCGCCCGGCCTGGGCCGCGGCCTGATCCGACGCACTACGGTTTGCTACGAACCCCGGACGCGCGAAGCGTCCGGGGTTCGTCCGTTCTCGGTGCCGACCCAGTTGGTCGGTATCGCGGTCGCCGATGCGCAGTCACCGCTGCACGGTTACGACCCGTACCTGCGCGAGGGCGTGGACGGTCGGCTACGCCCGATAGCCGAACCGGCACTGGTCGATTCGCATGCCGACATATTGATCCGCAACGGCCGCACCGTTATCGAGGCGATCGGCAGCGGCAGCCGAGCGCCGATCCGACCCGGCACGGGATGATGAGTTTCGGCGCCCAGTTCGCCGAGGTCGCCGTCGACCCCGAACTCGGCCTGATCCGAGTCCGCCGCATGGTCGGCGCCTTCGCTCCCGGTCGTGTTCTCAATGCCGAATTGGCCCGCAGCCAGGTCCTCAATGGTGGATCGGTCCGTCCGTCAGCGCGAGCGGCCGGGCTGAGCCACCACCGCGTTCGGCGAGGATCTGGGCGGCGATGGAGATGGCGGTCTCATCGGGGGTGTGGGCGTTGAGGTCCAGGCCGCATAATATATTGATATGCTTTTCTTTTTTTTCCATTAACATTAGATAATTTTGAGTATAATTTTGCTGTTGTGTCATAATTACTACATTTTCGTT